>NZ_JBFAUP010000014.1:0-240571 GCF_040679335.1 Streptomyces sp. NPDC052299
GCGTTGTCGATGGGTGCGGACAAGGCGGTTCACGTCGAGGACGACGATCTGCACGGTACGGACGCGCTGGGTACGTCGTTGGTGCTGGCGAAGGCGGTCGAGGAGACCGGGTACGACCTGGTGATCTCGGGGATGGCGTCGACGGACGGGACGATGGGTGTGGTTCCGGCGCTGCTCGCGGAGCGGCTGGGTGTGCCGCAGGTGACGCTGTTGTCGCAGGTGTCGGTCGAGGGCGGTGTGGTGCGGGGCCGTCGTGACGGGGACAGTGCGTCGGAGGAGCTGGAGGCGTCGCTTCCGGCGGTGGTGTCGGTGACCGACCAGTCCGGTGAGGCCCGCTACCCGTCGTTCAAGGGGATCATGGCGGCGAAGAAGAAGCCGGTGAAGTCCCTGGACCTGGACGATCTGGGCATCGACGCGGACGAGGTGGGTCTGGCGGGTGCGTGGACCGCGGTGGACTCCGCGACGGAGCGTCCGGCCCGGACCGCGGGCACGATCGTGAAGGACGAGGGCGAGGGCGGCAAGCAGCTGGCCGAGTTCCTGGCCGGCCAGAAGTTCATCTAGTCCCTTTTGGTTCTTCCTCGTTTCGCTGATGTGCAGGAGTAGGTCTGATGGCTGAAGTTCTCGTCTTTGTCGATCACGTGGACGGTGCGGTCCGCAAGCCGACGCTGGAGCTGCTGACGCTCGCGCGGCGGATCGGTGACCCGGTCGCCGTCGCGGTCGGCGCGGGTGCGTCGGGTACGCCAGGTGTCCTCGCCGAGCACGGCGCGGTCAAGGTCCTGACGTCGGAGGCCGCCGAGTACGGCGACTACCTCGTCGTGCCAAAGGTGGACGCGCTCCAGGCCGCCCACGCGGCGGTGTCCCCGGCGGCGGTGCTGGTGTCGTCGTCGGCCGAGGGCAAGGAGATCGCGGCGCGGCTCGCGGTGCGGATCGGGTCGGGCATCATCACCGACGCGGTCGACGTGGAGGCCGGCGCCGAGGGTGTCGTGGCGACGCAGTCGGTGTTCGCCGCCTCGTTCACCACCAAGTCCCGGATCACGCACGGCACCCCGGTCATCACGGTGAAGCCGAACTCGGCCCCGGTCGAGCCGGTCGCCGGTGCGGGTGCGGTGGAGGATCTGGCGGTGGAGTTCTCCGCCGCCGCGACCGGTACGAAGGTGCTCTCGCGTACGCCGCGTGAGTCGACGGGCCGTCCGGAGCTGACGGAGGCCGCGATCGTGGTCTCCGGTGGCCGTGGCGTCAACGGCGCGGAGAACTTCGCGGTCATCGAGGCCCTCGCGGACTCGCTGGGGGCCGCGGTGGGCGCGTCGCGTGCGGCGGTGGACGCCGGCTGGTACCCGCACACCAACCAGGTCGGCCAGACCGGCAAGTCCGTCTCGCCGCAGCTCTACATCGCCTCGGGCATCTCCGGCGCGATCCAGCACCGGGCCGGGATGCAGACCTCGAAGACGATCGTCGCCGTCAACAAGGACGCTGAGGCCCCGATCTTCGACCTCGTGGACTACGGCGTCGTCGGCGACCTCTTCGACGTCGTCCCCCAGCTCACCGAGGAGATCAACACCCGCAAGGGCTGATATCCCCTCGACCACGCTGCCCGGCCGGGGCGGTGAGCGCGGACAACCCGCTCACCGCCCCGGCCGGTCGCGCGTCAGCCGAGCAGTGCCTCCACCAGGTCGGCGGCCCGCCGGGTGCCGCCCTCCGCCCGGGCGTCCTCGCGCAGCCGCGCCGAACGCCGGGCCACCTCGGGGTCGCCGACGAGCGCGGTGAGCGCTTCGCGCAGGGCCTGGGGGGTGGCGTCGTCGGTGTCGATGCGGCGGGCGACGCCCAGCTCGACCAGCTTGTCGGCGTTCATGAACTGGTCGACGCCCTGCGGCACGGCAATCATCGGCACCCCGCTGTACAGCCCCTCGGAGCTGCCGCCCATCCCGGCGTGCGTGACGAAGGCGTCCGCCTGCTGGAGGATGGCCAGCTGCGGCACCCACCGGTGCACCTCGACGTTGCCCGGCACGGTGCCGAGCTCCGCCAGGTCCGTCTGCTTGCCGACCTGGAGGACGACGTGCCAGCCGGGCAGGTCGCCGTAGGCCGCCAGGCAATTGCGGTAGAACTCCGGGCGGTTGGTGTACGCGGAGCCCAGCGAGACCAGCAGCACCTTCTCCGCCCCGGCGGGCCGGGTCCAGGTCCGCTCGTCGCCGCGCCCCGCGAAGCACGGCCCGACGAACGTGACGGTGTCCATGTCCACGTCGTCCGCGTGCGGCTGCATCGCGCGCGGGATCAGGGCGAGGGTGTTGTCCGGACGGCCGGTGAAGGCGTCCATGTCCAGCGTGGTCGCGCCGCACCCGGCCAGCCACTCGGTGAACCTCGCGCGGTACGCGTCGGCCCCCGGGAGCGTCCACAGCTGGGCCGCGACGTCCTTCTCGTAGCTCCGCCAGCCGACGAACGTCGGATAGAGCTGCATCAGGCGGCGGTTCTGGGACTCGGCCAGCACCCGGGCCGGGTACGCGCCGATGTCGTACAGATAGAGGTCGGCGGGGTCCTCGTCGTAGACGGCGCGCAGCTGCGGCAGGGCCTGGACGGCGTCGTCCAGGAAGAGGCCCATGGCGGCGATCGGGTCGTCGGGCCAGACGTTGTCACCGACCGGGAGCACGGAGTCGTACGGCACGAAGGCGGCGCCGGTGGCCTCGATGCGCTCGGCCATCACCGGGTCGTTGGCGTAGGTGACGCGGTGGCCGCGGGCCACCAGTTCGCGGATGACCTCGATGCTGGGCAGCACATGGCTCACGGCGGGGATGCCGATCATGGCGATGTGGGCACGGCGGGGCGACGGAGATGTCAAGGGGATCACTCGTTTCGGTTCTACGGCGGAGGTGGACACGGCAGAGCGTCGCGCCGCCACCCCGGCAAGGGCCGGTCGGTGGGCGCGTGGACGCGGTGTGCCGGACGGGTCGGGAGCAAGCCCCGTCCACGTCAGCCGTAGAGCTGCACGATGTTCATGCGGCGAGCCTAACCGCGGCCCGGTCCGCGCGCACGGGGTTTTCCGTGGGCGCGGACCGGGGCGGCGCGGGTGGCGGGTCAGGGCTGGAGGGGCATCGACCAGCAGTTGGAGAGGGCGCGCTTGCCCGCCAGGCGGTCGGTCATCCAGGAGATGGCGTCACCCTGGTCGGTAATGAGCGGGACCATGTGGTTGGTGAGGATCTTGTCACCGAGGTTGGGCAGGACGACGGCGTCGTAGGTGACGTCGCCGCCCTTGCGGCACCAGTCGACGGCGAGCTGACGCGCCTGGGCGTGCGGCACGATGTCGTCCTGGGTGCCGGTCGCCACGCGCACCGGTCCGGACGGCTTGAGGGTGCCGATGCGCTGCTTGTCGAGCGCCGCCTGCGCCTTGGGCTCGGCGGCGATGATCTCGCCGAGGGACTTGCCGGTGGTCGTCCACTTGGAGCTCTTCGCGAAGCCGAAGCCGAGGATCGCGTCTCCGACGCACATGGTCGAGGCGTCCTTCAGCGCGGCGCGCCCGGCGTCGTTGATGTTGGCCTCCACTACGTCCCGCAGATCCGCGTCGGCCTGCGCGAAGCCGTTGATCGACCAGGCGAGGGCCCCGGCCAGGGCGCTGCCGTCGATGCCCTTCATGGTCGCGGTCAGGTCGGCGGGCGGCGCCCCGGCGTAGGTGCCGGCGAGCTGGATCTCGGGGGCGTACGAGGGCTGGAGCTCGGCGGCGGACGCGCTGGCGCCGCCGCCCTGGCTGTAGCCGTACAGGCCCGTCCGGGACGTGGCCGTGAGCGAGGTGGCGGGCAGCTGGTGCGCGGCGCGGACCGCGTCGAGCAGCGCGTGGCCCTCGTCCACCCGGTTGACGTAGGTGTGCAGGCGGTCGGTGGTGCCGAGGCCCACGTAGTCGGTGACGACGACGGCGACTCCGGCGGACAGCAGCCGGTAGACGGAGAGGGTCTCGTAGCCGATCGACACGGACTCGGGGGTGACGCTCAGCGGGTGCTGGAGGGCCAGCGAGGGCGCGCACTGGTCGCCCTGGCCCATGGTGCCCGAGGCCAGCGCGACCAGTGGCCGGTCGCCGCCGCCCTTCCAGGCCGCCGAGGGCTCGATGTAGGCACCGGTCACCGCGGCCGGCTGCCCGTTGGAGTCGGTCGTGCGGTACATGAGGCGGGTGGCGGTGCCCGGCATCGGGCGGCCGTCCAGGCCCGGCAGGCTCAGGGCGAGCGGCAGGGGCTCGGTCCGGATCAGCGCCCCGTTGGCGGCGGGCAGCTGGGCGGGCGGGTCGTAGAAGGCGGGGATGGTCACGCCCCCGGAGACGACGGGTTCGGCGCCGTCCGTGGCGGACGCGGGCGCGGCGTACGCGGCCACGCAGGCCGCCGCGGTCACGGCGACGGCCGCGGCGCGGAGGGGACGGACGCGGTGGGGGGGAAGGGTGGAACGCGAACGGTCCTTGCGGCTCAAGGCTCACTCCTCGCTCTGCTCCGAAAGTACGGGTGAGCGCAAGCTAACAGCGACGCTTACCGCTGGTAACCCACCAGTAAGTTACGCATTGGTAACTGTCGTCGGCGGCCGAACTCTCCCTGCCCGGCGGCGGAGTTGCTTAAGGTGGGCCCGAGCTGATCATTCGCAGCACCTCCCGCACCCTGGAGTTGGCCATGTCCCGACCGGAGAACGACCCCACCGCCCCGCTCATCGACACCAGCAAGCCGCATCCCGCGCGGATGTACGACTGGTTCCTGGGCGGCAAGGACAACTACCCGGTGGACGAGGCCATGGGCCGTCAGATGCTGGCCGTCGAGCCGAACGTCCCGGTGATGGCGAAGATCAACCGCGCCTTCATGCACCGCGCGACGCGCTGGCTGTCCACCCAGGGCATCCGCCAGTTCCTCGACATCGGCACGGGCATACCCACCGAGCCCAACCTCCACCAGGTGGCCCAGGCGGCCGCACCCGAAACGCGCGTCGTCTACTGCGACAACGACCCGATCGTGCTGGCGCACGCCGAAGCGCTGCTCAAGGGCACCCCCGAGGGGGTCATCGACTACGTCCAGGCCGACGCGCGGAACGTCGACACCATCCTCGAACACGCGGGCAAGACGCTGGACTTCGGCAAGCCGGTCGCGCTGTCGATGATCGCGCTGCTCCACTTCGTGAGCGACGAGGACGGCGCGTACGAGCTGGTGCGCCGGCTCACCGACGTGCTCGCGCCCGGCAGTTACATGGTCATCTCGCAGATCACCGCCGACTTCCACCCGGAGGAGGCACGCGAGGTGGACAAGATGTACAAGGCCAACACCCTGACGCTGGCGCCGCGCACCCGCGACCAGTTCGCCTCGTTCTTCGACGGTCTGGAGATCGTGGAGCCCGGCATCGTCGCCGCCGAGGCATGGCACGCCGAGCTCGGCGAGCCGGTCCCCGGCACCGGCGAGGTCGTCACGCCCGGCTATGTCGCGGTCGGCCGCAAGCCGTAACGCACGGGCCTCATCCGCGGCAGCCCGGTGGCCGGTCGGCTGTCACCGGGCTGTGTGATGATGCGGGGGAAGACGGACCGGCGCGCGGGCCGGAGGGGCAGGGGGCGCAGCGTGGAAACGGGCGGGTCATCCATACCGGACGAGGAGTGGGAACGCTTCCTGCGGGAGGCCGAGGCCGGGACCCCCGGCGCCCCCGAGGAGCCGTCCGCCCGGGCCCGGATGGTGGCCCAGCGGCTGCGCGAGGAGACCGGTCCGCCCCCGGGATGGCGCACCCACCAGCCGCCCCGTCGGCGCGGCAGGGTCTGGTACGTGGTGGGCCTGGTGGTCGTCGTCGCGCTGCTCGTCGTGGCGCTGGTCCCGGGCCGGGCGGCCGGCTGGCTCGGCTTCCACGGCACGGACGGCTCCACGACGGCGACGCCCGGGCGGCCCACGCTGGACGACCCGTTCAAGGGGTCACCGGCGGAGCACTGGGCCGCCGGAACGGCCGGGATCACCATGCCCACGGCACGGGCGACCGGCTGGATGAGCGAGAAGCAGGTGTCCGACGCGCTCGACAGCAGCCTCGCCTTCCTCGCCGACACCGGCCTCGATCCTGCGGTGCTGCGCGGGGAACGGCCGGTGAAGGCCATCGCGGCCCTCAACCAGCAGCAGCCCGGCACCAAGGAATACCTGGCGAACGCCTTCGACGCCCCGACCCGGACGGACGACCCGCTGCTGCTGTTCAGCCGCTTCGACCCGTCGTACGCGCGCCTGGCCGGTGACGTGATCAAGACGCGGGGCGCGATCACCTACCGGGAGGGCGAGCGCGGCGCGGTCGAGGTCACCGCCGACGTCACCTTCGTCTACGCCGTCGTGCGGGCGTCCGGGGACAGCGACGAGGTCGCCCGGACGATCGCGCGCCGGGAGATCGTGATGAGCTGGGACGACCCGGACAAGGTGATCGGCGATCCGGGGACCTTCTCGCTGAAGTCGTACCGCCTGGACGCCGCCAACGGGGGCTGCGAGAACACCACCGGCTACTTCCGCCCCGATTTCGGGAAGGAGCCGGGGCCCTCGGACGACGCCACGGAGGTCGACCCGTACGAGCGGGGCACGTCGATGGACGAGCGCATGAAGGGCCGGGACGCGGCCGACTGCGACACGGCCACCCGCACCTGAACCCGGGGCCCTCGGCCCGGGGCGCGATACCCGGGCGGGGCGCACCCCCACGACGTACGCTTCCAGCGTGACGAGCAAACCCGACGCGGCGCAGAACCTGCGCGACCTCGCGCGGCTGCGCCGGGTCCGCGACCGGATCGACCGCGAGTACGCCCAGCCGCTGAACGTCGAGGCGCTGGCGCGCGGCGCGCACATGTCGGCGGGCCACCTCAGCCGCGAGTTCCGGAGGGCGTACGGGGAGTCCCCGTACGGCTACCTCATGACCCGGCGCATCGAGCGCGCGATGACGCTGCTGCGCCGGGGGGACATGAGCGTCACCGAGGTGTGCTTCGCGGTCGGCTGCTCCTCGCTCGGCACGTTCAGCACGCGCTTCACGGAGCTGGTCGGGATGCCGCCGAGCGTCTACCGGCAGGAGGCGGCGCAGGCGACCGAGGGCATGCCGTCCTGCGTGGCGAAACAGGTGACGCGGCCGGTCAGGAATCGAGAAGCCCCGCTGCCGGGGACGCCGCTAGCGTGAACGCGCGACGACGGGGCCGCGCGACCGCCCCGCCAATCCAGGGAGACACATGAGCAGGGCCGCAGCTACGCCGCACGCCGCCGACAGCCACGATCTGATCCGGGTGCACGGGGCACGCGTGAACAATCTCAAGGACGTCAGCATCGAGATCCCCAAGCGCCGGCTGACGGTGTTCACGGGCGTCTCCGGGTCCGGCAAGAGCTCGCTGGTGTTCAACACCATCGCCGCCGAGTCGCAGCGGCTGATCAACGAGACGTACAGCGCCTTCGTGCAGGGGTTCATGCCCACCCTGGCCCGGCCCGAGGTGGACGTCCTGGAGGGGCTGACCACGGCGATCATCGTGGACCAGCAGCGGATGGGCGGCGACACCCGCTCGACCGTGGGCACGGCGACCGACGCCAACGCCATGCTGCGCATCCTCTTCAGCCGCCTCGGCACCCCGCACATCGGCCCGCCCAGCGCGTACTCCTTCAACACCGCGTCGGTGAAGGCGAGCGGTGCGATCACCGTCGAGCGCGGCAACAAGAAGGCCGTGAAGGCGACCTTCAACCGGACCGGCGGCATGTGCACCGAGTGCGAGGGCCGGGGCACCGTGTCGGACATCGACCTCACCCAGCTCTACGACGACTCCAAGTCCCTGGCCGAGGGCGCGTTCACCATCCCCGGCTGGAAGTCCGACAGCTTCTGGACCGTCCGGGTCTACGCCGAGTCCGGCTTCCTGGACCCGGACAAGCCGATCGCGAAGTTCACCAAGAAGGAGATGCAGGACTTCCTGTACCGGGAGCCCACCAAGGTCAAGGTGGAGGGCGTCAACCTCACGTACGAGGGGCTGATCCCCAAGATCCAGAAGTCGTTCCTGTCCAAGGACAAGGACGCGCTCCAGCCGCACATCCGGGCCTTCGTGGAGCGCGCGGTCACCTTCACCACCTGTCCGGCCTGCGACGGCACCCGGCTCAGCGAGGGGGCCAGGTCCTCGAAGATCGCGGGCATCAGCATCGCGGACGCCTGCGCGATGCAGACCAGCGATCTGGCCGCCTGGATCCGCGACCTGGACGAGCCGTCGGTGGCCCCGCTGCTCACCGCGCTCGGGCAGACCCTCGACTCGTTCGTGGAGATCGGCCTCGGCTATCTGGCGCTCGACCGCCCCGCCGGCACGCTGTCCGGCGGCGAGGCGCAGCGCGTCAAGATGATCCGCCACCTCGGCTCCTCGCTGACCGACACCACGTACGTCTTCGACGAGCCGACCGCCGGGCTGCACCCGCACGACATCCAGCGGATGAACCGGCTGCTGCTGCGCCTGCGCGACAAGGGCAACACCGTTCTGGTGGTGGAGCACAAGCCGGAGACGATCGCGGTCGCCGACCACGTCGTGGACCTCGGCCCCGGCGCCGGTACGGCGGGCGGCACCGTCTGCTTCGAGGGCACCGTCGACGGGCTGCGCGCCTCGGACACCGTCACCGGGCGCCATTTCGACGACCGGTCCACGCTGAAGGCGGAGACCCGCGAGCCCACCGGTGCGCTGGAGGTGCGCGGGGCGTCCGCGAACAACCTGCGCGGCGTCGACGTGGACATCCCGCTCGGCGTGCTCACCGTCGTCACGGGCGTCGCCGGGTCCGGGAAGAGCTCGCTGATCCACGGCTCGGTGGCCGGACGGGACGGCGTGGTCACCGTCGACCAGAGCGCGATCCGCGGTTCGCGGCGCAGCAACCCGGCCACGTACACCGGGCTGCTCGACCCGGTCCGCAAGGCGTTCGCCAAGGCCAACGACGTGAAGCCGGGGCTGTTCAGCGCCAACTCGGAGGGCGCGTGCCCGACGTGCAACGGGGCGGGCGTCGTCTTCACGGACCTGGCGATGATGGCGGGTGTCGCCACGGTCTGCGAGGAGTGCGAGGGCAAGCGGTTCCAGGCGTCGGTGCTCGAATACCGCCTCGGCGAGCGGGACATCAGCGAGGTGCTGGCAATGTCGGTCGCCGAGGCCGAGCAGTTCTTCGGCTCCGGTGAGGCACGCACGCCGGCCGCGCACCGCGTCCTGGAACGGCTGGTGGACGTCGGGCTCGGCTATCTGAGCCTCGGCCAGCCGCTGACCACGCTCTCCGGCGGTGAGCGGCAGCGGCTGAAGCTCGCCACGCACATGGGCGAGAAGGGCGGGGTGTACGTGCTGGACGAGCCGACCACCGGACTGCACCTCGCGGACGTGGAGCAACTGCTCGGGCTGCTCGACCGGCTGGTGGACTCGGGCAAGTCCGTCGTCGTCATCGAGCACCACCAGGCCGTGATGGCGCATGCCGACTGGATCATCGACCTGGGCCCCGGCGCCGGTCACGACGGCGGCACGCTGGTCTTCGAGGGCACCCCCGCCGACCTGGTCGCCGCGCGCTCCACCCTGACCGGCGAGCACCTCGCGCAGTACGTGGGCGCCTGAGCGAACCCTCGCGCCCGCCCGGTCCCGGTGGCCGGGCGGGCTCTCCTCGTGGCTCTGCCTAGGATGCGGGGCATGACCGACCGTGTGCTCGAACTGTTGCGCAGCCGTCCCGACCTGGCGGAACTCGCCGCTTTCCCGTTCGACTTCGATGTGGAGCGAGCCCGTCACGTCGAGGCGGTTCACCTGGCGTCCGGGATGGAGCTGGAGCCGGTCGCGGGGGACGACACCGGGGGCACGTACTTCCTGTGCGGCGGTACGGCGGTGCTGTACGCCTCCTCCGAGGGCGACGCGGTCCTGATCGCCGACAGCGTCTCCGAGGCGCTGGAGATGCTGGTGCGGCTGCCCGGCTGGTGCGAGGGGCTGACCGCGGAGCTGGACGAGGAGGGGCTGCGGGCCGCCGTGCGTGCCGGGGACGCGGAGGCGCGCGAGGAGTTCGCACCCGAACTCGACGCCCAGCGGGCCGCGTTGATCGAGGGCCTGGGGCTGCCGGAGCGGCCGCTCACCGAACTCTTCGCCCTGACGGAGTCCGCCGCCCGGCGCACCGAGCCGGACCATCTGCTCCTCAACTCCGCGGAGCTGTGCGCCTACCGGCTGGACGAGGCGTACCGGATGTGCCTGCGGGACGTGGTCCTCGGGCCCGGCCGCGCGGCGCTGGGGCGCTTGCGTTCCGGGGAGGCGGGGGCGTGGGAGGCGGTGGACGCCGATCCGGTGCTGCGGGCGGGGGTGGTCCGGGCGGCCTGGGAGGACCGGCGCGAGGGCGATCTTCCCGTGCTGCGGGGGCTGTTGGAGCGGGAGGAGGCGGTGCGCGGTGACGGGCGGGAGGAGCGGCTGGTCGCGGCGGCGCTGGTGGCGGCGCACGGGCGGGACGAGGACGTGGCCCTGCTGCGGTCCGCCACGTCCGGGCGGGTCACCGATGCCGCGTCGGCCGTGGCGTGGGCGCGGGCCGAGGAGGGGAAGGGGCCGGACGCGTTCACCTGGGTGGAGCTGGCGCACCGTCAGGGGCTGCGCGCGCACGCCCGGGTGGAGCTGATCCGGATGCTGGACGGGACGGGGCCGGACGCGGACCGGCTACGGAGGCTGAGCCGGGCGCTGGAGGAGCTGGGTGAGTACGCGCAGGCGGTCCGCGCCCAGCGCAACCTGCTCTCGCTGCAGGACACGGACCGGGACCGCGCGGCGGAGGCGCACGTGCTGGCGCGGCTGGAGGCGGCACTGGAGGGGTGATCAGGTCAAGGCGGCGTGCCGTGAAGGTCATGTGCCGTTTCAGGATGGCCTGTTCACTGCGGCGCGACGGCGACGGCGCATCGTCGCCTTCGCTAATCGCACGCGGCTCCTCCCGGCTTCGATGGAGCCCGTCAGGCCGCTCACACCGGGGCCAAACAGACCCCTCGTAGCCTCACTTGACCGAATCCGACCACATTCGCGCACCTAACTGAACGCAAATTTTCGACGCTGCACGCATACGACGTTGTGCACTAGGCATAGGATCAAGCCGCGCAACGCGAGCCCCACCCGCCCCACCCGTCCCATTCGTAACTGTGCGCACGACGTACGAGCGTCCCTACCGACACCCCACAATCCGTTAACAGGTATCTGCGTGTCACCGATACTCAAGCCCGGTTCCGGCGACGGAGCCGCGCAGTGAAAATCAATCGCCGCCTCGTCCTGCTGGTCACCGCGCCCCTCACCGTCGCGGTCACGTTCTCGGCCCTGGCCCTGGCACCCGCCACCAACCAGGCGCTCCAGGCGAACCGGCTGGCCGACATGGTCGACGTCGCCGCCGGCGCAGCCGATTTAACTCACCAGTTGCAGCGTGAGCGCGCGGCCGCCACCGCGCTGGTCTCCGACCAAGGGGACTCGGCCGCCTTCCAGGCGAGCTCCGACGCGACCGACAAGAGCATCGCCGCCTTCAAGAGCCGCGCCCGCGGGCTCTCCGAGGTGCCCGGAAGCGCCCAGGAGTCCCTGGACCGCATCGACCGCTTCATCGACGAACTCCCCGCCCTGCGCGCCCAGGTGCGCTCGGGCAGCACCACGATCTCCGCGCTCGCCTTCGGCTACCGGATCGTCATCGCGGACCTCAACGGCTACCGCGACGGCATCGCGCAGGCCGACGGTGTCGACGCCGACATCGCCGACCGCATCCGCGCGGCCGCGGCGTTCTCCGAAGCCGCCGAACACACCGCGCAGCAGCAGATCACCGTCATGAGGGCGCAGGCCGCGGGTGGTTTCACCGCGGCGTCCCAGCGCACCTTCGACGCGAGCCGGCTCGGCTACACCGAGTCGACGAGCGTGATGTTCAGCCTCGGGCCGGGCGAGTGGCGGTCCTGGCTGGAGCGCACCCTCTCCGGACCGCGGGCCCTGGAGTCCCGCAAGCTGGAGGACCGGATCGCCCGTACGGACACCAGCAAGCCGATCGGCGTCACGCCCAAGGCGTGGCAGAAGGCGTCCGACGACCGGCAGACCCTGCTGCACCAGGTGGAGGAGCGGATCGACGAGTCCGTCGCCGCCACCGTCGACGCCGAGCGCACCAGGCTGCTGTGGACCGCCGGTGGCGAGGTCGCCCTCGTACTGCTGACCCTCGTCGGTGTCGTCCTCGTCGCCGTCCGCCTCGGCCGGGTCATGATCCGCCGGCTGCGCGACCTGCGCAACGCCGCGCACGAGGTGGCCCACACCCGGCTGCCCGCCGTCATGAGCGAGCTGTCCCAGCCCGGCGCGCTGAGCGGGGCCACGCCCGAGCAGGTCGCCGAACGCACCGGCAACCCCGTCGAGACCACGAGCGGGGACGAGATCGGTGAGGTCGGCGAGGCGTTCAACGCCGTCCACCACGAGGCCGTGCGCCTCGCGGCCGAACAGGCCCGGGTGCACGAGCAGTTCGCCGAGACCCTGGTCCGGGTCGCCCGCCGCGGCGCCCAGCTGACCAGCGTCATGGTGTCCGAGCTGGACACCGTGCAGCGCGACGAGGCCGACCCGGAGCGCATGAAGACGCTCTTCGCCCTCGACCACCTCGCGATCCGCATGGAGCGCAACACCAACAACCTGCTGGTGCTGGGCGGTTACGGCAACGCCCGGGTGCGCTCCGCAGACATCGGCTGCTCCACCGTCATCGTGGCGGCGGCCCAGCAGATCGAGCGCTTCGACCGGGTGTCCCTCGGCGCGATCGAGGCGGGCATCGGCATCGCCGCCCGCGCCGTGCACGACGTCGCGCACATGCTGGCGGAACTCCTCGACAACGCGACCCGCTTCTCCCCGCCGGACGCCCAGGTCGGGGTCGCCGTCTGGCGGCTCTGGGACCGGGCCGTCGTCCAGATCGTGGACGAGGGCGTGGGCATCTCGGCGGAACGCCGCGCCGTCCTCAACGCCGGGCTGCGCGAGCCGAAGGCGGGCATCGGGGACGTGCGGTCCATGGGCCTGCACGTGGTGGCGCGCCTCGCCGCCCGGCACGGCATCGTTGTCGAGCTGCGCGACTCCTCGGGCCCCGGCACCATCGCCGAGGTCACCCTCCCCAAGGAGGTGCTGGCCGAGGTGTCCGAGGAGCCGGCCCTGCCCACGGAGAACGGCTTCGAGTCGCCCCGTACGGTCGTCACCCGCCAGAAGAAGGACAACGTGCGCGGACGGGTCGGCCGCCCGGTCGGCGCGGGCGTCGGTGCCCGCGCGGACGCCCCGGCGGACCCGGGCACCCGCGAGGAGCACGAGGCCCCGTCCCGTACGGACGGCGACGCGCCCGCTCCGCACCCCGTGCACGACGAGCCGGCCTCGCGCATCGCGGGCGTCAGCGCCTCCGGCCTGCCGGTCCGCAAGCGCACCGCGCCCCAGCAGTGGCCCGCACGGGAGAAGCGGGCCGGTACCGAGCAGCGGTCCGGCGCCGGTGCGCCGCGGCCGACCCCCCGCCGCCGGGACTCCCGGCAGGTATCCGACGTCCTGGCGGCCTACGCCCAGGGCATCAGCCGGAGCACGAACCCCCGCGGGCGTCCCGCCAACAATGACGACACCGAACGGACCAAGAAATGACCTCACCCACCGACCTGAGCTGGATCCTGAGCGACTTCGCCGGACGCATCCCGGAGGTCACCCAGGCGATAGCCGTGTCCGTGGACGGACTCGCGCTCGCGTACACCGGCGTGGAGCGCGACGACGCCGACCGGCTGGCCGCCATCGCCTCCGGCGTCGTGAACCTGCTGTCCGCGGCCGCCCAGCTCACCGACACCGACCCGGTGGAGCACAGCCTCACCGCGATGGAGGGCGGCTACATGTTCTCCATGGCCGTCTCCAGCGGTGCCTCGCTGCTGGTCATGACCACCAGGGACGCGGACATCGGCGAGGTCAGCTACATGATGTCCGAGCTGATCAACCAGGTCGGTGACTCGTTGTCCCCCCAGGTCCGTTCCCCGCACACCTCCCCCACGCACTGACCCGGCCGTTCCCCCCACGGTCGTACCGACCCGTCCGCGGAGCCGACTCCGCGGTCGGGTCACACCGTTGTCCGACAACTCCCCGATGAGAGCACTCATGTTCTTCGACATACCCCGCCGCACCCGCCACCGCAGATTCGTCCGGCCCGTCGGTGCCGCCGCCCTCGCCCTCGGCCTGGCCGCCGTCACCGGGTGCAGCAGCGACAGCGGCTCCGGCGACGAGACCGTCAAGGTCGGCCTGGTCGCCTCGCTCTCCGGCACGTACAAGCCGGTCGGCACCGACCTGCGCGACGGCTTCCAGCTGTACCTGAAGACGCACGACAACAAGCTGGGCGGGCGCAAGGTCGAGCTCATCGTGGCCGACGAGGGCGACGGCCCGCCGACCGCCGTGCCGGCCGCCACCAAGCTGGTGAAGAAGGACAAGGTCGACGTGCTGACCGGCCTGGTCAGCGGTGGCTCGGTCAACGCGGTGCTGCCGCTGGTCGGCCAGGCCAAGATCCCCTTCCTCGGTTCCAACGCCCGTCCCGAGGTCAAGGACCCCGAGTACGTGTGGACGACGAGCTTCATGTCCGACGAGCCGGGCAAGGCCATCGCCCCGTACGTCAAGGAGAAGGTGGACGGCCCGGTCTACGCGATCGGACCGGACTACCAGGGCGGTTACGACGAACTGCGCGGCTTCACCGACGAGTTCAAGCGCATCGGCGGCAAGCTCGCCAACCCGGACGGCAAGACCAAGTGGACGCCGTTCCCGAAGACGACCAACTTCATGCCGTACTTCGCGGAGATCGCCAAGACCGACGCCAAGGCGGTCTACTGCTTCTACGCCGGCAAGGCCGCGATCGACTTCGCCAAGCAGTACGCGCAGTCCGACGTCGCCGACCTGCCGCTGTACACCGCCTTCGTCACCGAGGGCAGCGTGCTCCAGGCCGAGGGCCAGGCCGCCAAGGACATCTACTCCGTCCTCAACTACGCGCCCGACCTCGACAACGCGGCCAACCGCAAGTTCGCCTCCGACTGGACCGCCGAGCACGACACCCAGCCGACCACGTACGCCATGTCGTCCTACGACGCGGCCGCCGTGCTCGACAAGGCGATCGCGGACGCCGCGAAGAAGGGTGACGTGACGCCCCAGACGATCAACAAGGCCATCGCGAGCCTGGGCCAGATCGACAGCCCGCGCGGCAACTGGGAGTTCAGCGAGAAGGCGCACGCGCCGGTCCAGACGTGGTACCTGCGCCAGGTGCGCCCGGACGGCAACCAGCTGTCCAACGTCATGGTCCAGGACCTGGCGACGCTCGGCGGCTGACATGGATCTGCTCGATGCCCACCTCGTGCCGGCGGTCGACGGCGTGGCCTACGGGCTGCTGCTGTTCGTGGTCGCCGCCGGCCTGAGTCTCGCGTTCGGCACGGCCGGCGTACTGAACCTCTCGCACGGCATGCTGTACGCGATCGGCGCCTACACCGGCGCCGAGCTGAGCGACGGAACGTGGGGCGGCCTCGCCCTCGGGCTCGCGGCCGGAACGGCGGCCGCGGCCCTCGCCGGGGCGGGGCTCTCCGCCGCCACGGTTCCACTCGCCCGGCGTGGGCATCTGGCGCAGGCCCTGCTGACGTTCGGGATCGCCCTCGTCGGCGGGGACCTGCTGATCCAGTTCTTCGGGGCCGACGAGCTGCCGGTGCGCGTCCCCGGCGCGCTCGACTCGTCGGTCCACCTGCTGGGCCACCGCTACCCCGCCTACCGGCTCTGCTTCATCGCCATGGCCGTCGTCCTGGCGGCCTTCGGTACGTGGGTGCTCACCCGGACCCGGGTGGGCGCGGCGGTGCGCGCGTCGGCGGACGACCCCCAGATGCTCGCCGCCACCGGCCACAACCCCCGCGCCGTGCACACCGGTGTGCTCGCCGCGGCGGGCGCCCTGGCCGGTGCGGCGGGCGTGCTCGGGGCGCCGATCATCGGGCCCGGGCCCGGCACCTCCGAGAACGTGCTGATGCTGTCCCTCGTGGTCGTCGTCCTGGGCGGGCTGCGCTCGCTGTGGGCGACGTTCGCGGCGGCGGTCGCCGTCGGCGAGGTCCAGACCCTGGGCGTCTCGGTGCTCCCGGACCTGGCGCCGTACCTGCTGTTCGCCGCGATGGCGGCGGTGCTGGTGTTCCGCTCCCGCTTCACGGAGCCGGAGGCGCACGAGGAGCGGGGCCCGTCCTCCGACCCGGTCTCCCGGCTGCGCGGGCTCCTCGCCGCGCGGTGGGAGAACCGGCCGCGCAAGGCCGCGCCGCCCGCTCCGGCGACCCCGGGGCGGCTCGGTGCCTGGTTGCACTCGGCCGGGTGGCGGCAGGCCGTGCCGCTGCTCGTCCTGCTCGCCGTCCTCTTCGCGCTCCCCGGAATGCTCGACTCGTACAGCATCTCGCTCGCCGGGTCGGCCCTGGCGCTCGGGCTGCTGGCGGTCAGCGTCACCGTCCTGACCGGGTACGCCGGTCTGCCCACGCTCGGGCAGACCGCGCCGTTCGCCGTCGGCGCGTACGCCACCGCCAACCTGGCCGACGCCGGATGGACGGTGGGCCCGGTCCAGATCGTCCTCTCGGCGCTCGCGGCCGCCGTGTTCTCGGCGGTGACCGGGCCGGCGGTCATCCGCGCCCGGGGCACGACCGTGCTGATGATCACCCTGGCGGTGGGCGAGCTGACGAGTGCGGTGATCAACCAGGTCAAGTCCGTCACGGGCGGCGCCGACGGGCTGGTCGGCTTCCCGGCCACCCGGGCGCTGTGGGGCGGCGAGGGCATGACCGAGGAGCGGGAGCTGTACGTGTACGCGGCGGTCGTCGCCGTCGTGGCCGTCGCGCTCACCCTGCTGGTGCTGCGCTCCCCGGCCGGCAAGCTGCTGACCGGCACCCGGGGCGCCGAGGCGCGGATGCGCGCGTCCGGGCACCCCGTGGGGCGCTATCTCCTGGTGGCCCACATCTGCGCGGGCGCGCTCGCCGGGGTGGGCGGCTCGCTGATGGTCACCGTGCAGCAGTACCTCTCCCCCGCCGACGTCGGATTCGAGATCGCCGCGTTCGCGCTCCTCGCGGTCGTCATCGGCGGTACGACGTCGGTCATCGGCGCCCTGCTCGGCGCCGGGCTGATCGTGTTCACCCGGGACTGGGTCGCCGGCTCCTGGCCCGGCCACGGGCCGCTGCTGCTCGGGGCGCTGTTCATCGCCGCCGTGTATCTGCTGCCGCGCGGGCTGGCCGGCCTGCGCGCCGTCGTCGGCCGCCCCGTGCCCGCCGTCTCCTCCGGGAAGGTCGCCCCATGACGCCCGCATCCCACGCCGGACAGCCGGTCCCCGTGCTCGCCCTCGACCACCTCACCCGCAGCTACGGCAGCCTCACCGCCGTCGACGGGGTGTCCCTGCGGCTGCCCCCGGGCGCCCGGCACGCCGTCATCGGCCCCAACGGCGCCGGCAAGACGACCCTGCTCAACCTCATCGCCGGCACCGACCGGCCCGGCCGGGGCACGATCGCGCTGAACGGTACGGACGTCACCCGGGCGTCCACCGCGAAGCGCAGCCGCCTGGGCATCGCCCGCAGCTTCCAGCAGCCGTCCGTCATCGGCGAGCTGACGGTGCTGGACAACATCGTGCTGGCCGGCTGGACGCACCACCCGAAGAGCCGGGGGGCCTGGCGCAGCCCGTCCCGCTACCGGCTGCACACCGAGTCGGCGGCGCGGCACCTGGAGACCGTCGGCCTCGCGCACCTGGCGCACCGGCCGGCCTCGGAGCTCTCGCACGGGCAGCGGCGCATGCTCGACCTGGCCGCGGCCCTGGCGGGCGATCCGCGCCTGCTGCTCCTGGACGAACCGGCCGCCGGGCTGACCGACGGCGACATCGGCCGGCTGCTCGCCATCCTCGGGGCGCTGCCCGCGAGCGTGGCGGTCGTGCTGGTCGAGCACCACGTCGAGGTCGTCGCCGAGGTCGCCACCTCGGTGACCGTGCTGGCGGCCGGCCGGGTGCTGGTGACCGGGCCGACCGCGGAGGCGCTCGCCCACCCGGAGGTCCGCGAGGCCTACCGGAACACCGTGCCGGACCTCGTCACCGGCAGCCCCGAAGCGAGAGGATGACCGACTCCCGATGCTCGAAATCACGGGCCTGACCGCGGGCTACCACGGCGGCACGGTCCTCCACGGCCTCGACCTGTCCGTGCCCGCCGGCACGGTGCACGCCGTCGTCGGCCACAACGGCGCGGGCAAGACGACGCTCGTCCACACCGTCGCCGGTCTGATGCGCCCGGACGCGGGCACCGTACGGCTGGACGGCCGGGACCTGACCGGGCAGCCGGCGCACCGGATCGCCCGTGCCGGGATCGGCCTCGTGCCGCAGGGCCGCCGGGTCTTCGCGAACCTCAGCGTCGCCGAGCACCTGCGGCTCTCGCACCGTCCGCCGCGCCGGGGCGACGCCTCGCGGCCGAGCGTGTGGACGCCGGAGCGGGTCCTCGAACTGCTGCCGAGGCTGGGCGAGCGCCGGGGGAACCGGGGCACGGACCTGTCGGGCGGGGAGCAGCAGATGCTGGCCCTGGCCCGGGCGCTGCTCGGTTCGCCGAGCGTGCTGCTGCTGGACGAGCCGACGGAGGGCCTGGCGCCGGCTCTGGTCCGTCAGGTGCACGACCTGGTGACGACGCTGGCCGAGGAGGGCATCGCCGTGCTCCTGGTGTCGCCGAGTCCGGCGACGGCGGCCGGGTGCGCGGACACGCTCACGGTCCTGACGTCGGGCCGGGTGGCGCTGCGGCTGGACGGGGCGGAGGCCCGTAAGGACCCGACGGCCCTGCACGCGGCGCTGGAACTCGCGCCCACCGGGTCCTGACGGGCGCGAGGGGGCGGCGGCGCCCCCTCGCGCCCGGGGGGGCTACTTGACCTTCAGGCTGTGGCCGCCGAAGCCGCTGCTGCGGTCGGAGCCGCTGTTCTGGTCCTGCCACCAGGCGTCGAACTCGGGCTGGTGCATGGCCGCCCAGTCCGGGGTGTTCTCGACCTGGGTGCTGCCCATGCGGCGCGCGAGGGCGACCATCGCGGAGCCGACCGGGCCGCGTGCGGCGTCGTAACGCTCCAGCACGTCCTTCCAGTCGTCCCCGGCGTTCCAGGCCGCCTCCAGCGCGGTGGCGTCCTGGAGCGCCTTCACGCTTCCGGCGCCGACGTGCGGGCGGGAGACGCTGGCGGCGTCGCCGACGAGCACCATGCGGCCCGAGGTGTAGTGCGGGACGACCAGGTCGTAGATGGGCTGGATGAACGTCGTTTCGGCGGGCGTGCCGAGCACCTTGCCGGCCCAGAAGGGCGGGAAGTGCTCCGCGACCAGGGCGCGGAGCCAGTCGGTGAGTTCGGAGTTGAGGCGGCCGGGCGGGAGCGAGGTGGGGGTGCGCAGATCCGGGTGGAGGCCGTCCGCCTGCGGGGGCGTGGTGTAGAGCACCCAGTTGAGGCGGTGGCCGCCGGTGCCGTCCGGGATGCGGTAGAGCATGCAGTGGCCGCCGGGGAAGACGATGTTGTGGGCGTCGAGCCCGTCCGAGGGCAGCCCCTCGACGTCCTCGGACGCGCCGCGCCAGCCGATGTAGCCGGCGTACTCGGGGCTGATGCCGGGGAACATGGCCTCGCGGACCACGGAGCGGTAGCCGTCGGCACCGATGACCAGGTCGAAGCGCTCCTCGTGGCCGTCGGCGAGCCGCAGCGTCACCCCGTCGTCGGCCGGCTCCACGGCGCTGACGACGGCGCCGGAGCGGTAGTCGACGCCCTCGGGCACCCGGCTGCGCAGTTCGCTCCACAGCGAACCCCAGTTGTAGGCGCGGAAGGGGAACGGCTGCTGCCCGAAGCCGCGGCCGTGCGGCGCCTCACCGTCCCGTACGCTCCACACCCGCCGGGTCAACGGCGCCCACGGCATCTCGGGGGCTACGTATCCGGCCTCTCTCAGCTCCTCGTAGCGGTCGCTCTGGAGGGCGATTCCGACGCCCCGGTCCCGGAGTTCGGCGTCGGCGCGCTCGAAGACCGTGACCCGGTCCGCTCCGGCGCGCGACGCGGCCAGGGCCGCGGCACACCCCGCTATGCTCCCGCCGACCACGGCAATGCTGCCTCCACGCATGACTGGCTCTCCACTCACTTGATGTCCCGGCCGTCCGCCCGGCCGCTCTCCCGCCGGGGCACAGGCGCGGAAGTACGCTTGCGTTTGCGCTGGTTGGCCCTCGCCTTCGCGGTCGGGGCCCGCACCGAATCCTAGCGACGGGCGTACGGCGCGGGGACGGCCAGGTGGTTCCGCTTTTCAGCCACCGATACATCGTCAACAGTCGTCTTGTGTGCGTCGCTTGGTCATTTCTGATTAGTGTTCTGTCATGTCCCCCTCGCCGGTCACCTGCTCAGCTTCCCGCCCGGCGGCCGGCTTCGGCACCGGCCGCGACGCGCTCCGAAGACGCTCCGCCGTCCCCGGCCGCAGCTGAACGCGCGGGCCCCGGCGCCCGCGCGGTCGGCGGAACCGTCCCCCATGATTCCCGCGAGGACCCCATGACCGAACCGATATTGATCCTGCTCGCGCTGGCGGCGGGAGCCTGCGCCTCGCTGTGGTTCCTGCGCCGCGCCCGCGCCGAGAAGCGGCGGGCCGACGAACTCCAGCAGCAGCGCGCGCAGTTGACCCAGCAGATCCGGGCCGCCGAGCAGTACGTGGCGCATATCGCCCAGAACGTCGTCCAGGCGGCCGCGTCCGAGGCGCAGACCGGCCGTCCCTACCAACTGGATTCGGCCATCCCGCCCCAGCTGGCCCACACCCAGCTCGCCAACGGGCTGACCGCTCTCGCGGACCAGGTGCGCTCCTCGATCACCACGGCGGGCCGCCTCGCGCAGAACGCCGCCGAGGAACAGCTCACCCAGGTATGGGCCGAGACGGAGCGTCAGGTCGCCCAGGCCCGCCAGGAGTCGGTGGACACGGCACGGGCGGCGGTACGCGCCTTCGCATCGAGCACCGTGCACCGGGCGGCGAAGCTGAGCAGCACGATCAGCGCCGGGGTGCGGCGCCACGTGTCGGACGACGCGTACGCGACGCTGGTCGAGATGGACCACCTGGCGCAGCAGATGCTGCTCACCGCGTCCGGCTACGGCGTCCTGGCCGGTGACAAGCTGTCGCGGCGCTGGCCCGCCACCACGCTGACCGATGTGGTCCGGACCGCCATGGGGCGGGTCGAGGGCTACCAGCGCGTCCAGCACACGGACCTGGAGTCCTTCGCGGTGCGCAGCCGGTCCGTGGAGGCGGTCGTCCACACCCTGGCGGTGCTCCTGGACAACGCGCTGCGCTACTCGCCGCCCAACGCCCTGGTGCACGTCTCCCTGGAGCACGGCGCGAACGCGGCGTTCCTCGTCGTGGACGACGCCGGTCTCCGGATGGAGGACGAGCGGCTGACCTGGGCCCGCGAGGTGATGTCCGGCGAGCAGCGGGACGACATCACACGGCTGGGCGCCTATCCGCAGACGGGCCTGCGGGTGGCCTCGGTCCTGGCCCACCAGTACGGCTTCCGCGTCGAGCTGACCGCGCCGAACCTCTACGGCGGCACCCGCGCGATCATCGTGCTGCCGCAGGAGCTGCTGACCACACCCGGGCCGTCCCGGCCGGTGTCCGCGCAGTCGCTGCCCACGGCCCGGAAGGCCACCGTCCCCCCGGCCCCCGGGCCGGCCCCGCTCCCGGAGGCCCCGCCCATGACCGGGCCCGCACCCGACCCCGCCGCCCCCGCCCCGGCCGCGGCCGCCGCCCCGGCGACCGCCCCCGTGTCCCCGCCCACCGAGGAGCCCGCGTCCGGTCCGGCGCCGTCGACCACGGCCAGCGGGCTCACCGTCCGCCGGCGCGGGACGCGGCCCGCCGCCGGGGCGCGGCCCGGGCCCGAACCGGAGGTCGGGCCGGGCAGGCCCGCGGTGGCAGCGGCCTGGATGGCGGGCAGCCGCCGCAGCCGGGACAACCAGAACACCCCTCGTACGGACGAAGGACGTTGATCATGTCGGACACGCACGCGAACACCCTGGGCTGGCTGCTGGACGAGCAGCTCGGATCGGTGGAGGGCGTCCGGTACGCCGTGCTGATGAGCGGCGACGGGCTGCTGAAGGCGCGGACGCGCACCATCAGCCAGGAGGACGGCGAGAAGCTGGCCGCCCTGACCGCGTCGCTGCGCGCGTCGGGCCGGGCCTGGGACGAGTTCACCGGCGGACAGGGCGTGCGCCAGCAGCTGATCGAGTCGGTGTCGACCATCGGGCTGACCACCGCCGCCGGGCACCACACGATGCTGTCCGTCGTCACCACGGGCCCGCACGCCGACGTCGGCCTGATCAGCCACCACATGGCCCTGCTGGTCGTCCGCCTGGGCGAGCAGCTGGGCACCAGGGAGCGCACCCCGGTGCTCCAGCCGGACGGCGGCCCCGCCGCATGAGCGGCCCACGGCACGATCCGGACATGGTCAGGCCCTACGTCCGCACGGGCGGGCGGGTCCGCCCCGACCGGGACGTACGCCTGGAGAGCGTGGTCGTCGCCGCGCCGGGCCCGACCGGTGAGCTGGGGCCCGACGCGCGGCGGGTGATGAGGCTGTTCGCGGTGGGCCGGGGCGGTCTGGCCGTCGCCGACATCGCGGCCGCGCTCCAGCTGCCGCCCTCCACCGTCCGGATCATCGTGTCCTCCCTGATGGACAGCGGCCATCTGGCCAGCCCGGCCCCCGCCGCCGGTGACCAGCCCCGAAACGACCTCCTCCAGAAGGTGCTCGATGGACTCCGAGAACTGGTCTGACGCCTCGAACGGCGTCTCGTACGTACCGGCCACGGTGACCCAGTCCGCCAAGATCGTGATCGCCGGCGGCTTCGGCGTCGGCAAGACGACCTTCATCGGCAGCGTCTCGGAGGTCCGGCCGCTGCGGATGGAGGAGCCGATCACCGAGGACAGCGCCGGCGTGGACGATCTGCGCGGGGTGCCGGAGAAGACCACGACGACCGTGGGCATGGACTTCGGCCGCATCCACCTGGCCGGCGGCGCCCTCGCCCTCTATCTCTTCGGCCTGCCGGGACAGGCGCGCTTCCAGCCGCTGTGGGAGGACCTGGCCCACGGAGCGCTCGGCTGCCTGGTGCTGGCCGACACGCGCGACCTGGACGCGAGCCACGAGGCGCTGGGGCTCCTGGAGGACCAGGGCATTCCGTACGCGGTCGCGATCAATGTGTTCCCGGACGCGCCCGGATACGGCCTGGACGAGATCCGCGAGGCCCTGGCGCTGGACCCCGAGACGCCCCTGACCACCTGTGACGCCCGGGACCGTACCTCCTGCGTGTACGCCCTGATCACGCTCACGGAATACCTCGCCGCGCAACGGCCTGCCCTCTCCCTGGAGCCCACCCGATGACGTCCCCCAGCCTCACCCTGCCGTCGGCCCCGTCGGGCCGGGTCGCGCTCTACGACCCGGCCTACGCCGCCGACCCGCACGCCGCGTACGAGCGGATGCGGGCGGTGTACGGGCCGCTGGTGCCCGTCGAGCTGTCCCCGGGCATCCCCGCCACCCTGGTGATCGGCTACTTCCAGGCCCGCCGCATCCTCAACGACCCGCTGTACTTCCCGCACGACCCGCGCGTCTGGCAGGAGCAGGTGCCGGCCTCCTGCCCGGTGCGGCCGATGATGGAGTGGCGGCCCAACGCCCTGCGCAGCAGCGGCACCGCGCACGCCCGCTACCGGTCCGCCAACACCACCGCGATCGACGCCGTGGACCAGCACGAGCTGCGGGCCCGGGTCGAGAAGCTGGCCGAGGCCGCCATCGGGGACTTCGTCACGGCGGGCCGGGCCGATGTGCTCACCCAGTACGCGTGGCCGATCGCCTTCCGCGTCCTGAGCTCGCTGCTCGGCTGCCCCGACGAGATCGGGGCGCGCATCGCCGACGGCATGTCCCGGATCTTCGAGGCCACGGACGCCCAGCGGGGCAACGAGATCCTGGGCCAGGCGGTCACCGACCTGGTCGAACTGCGCCGCCGCCACCCCGCCGACGACATCACCTCCCGGCTGCTCGGCCACTCCGCGCAGCTGACCGACGAGGAGATGGGCCACCAGCTGGTCACGCTGTACGGGGCGGGCATCGAGCCGCTGACCAATCTCATCGCCAACACCCAGCTGAAGATCCTCACCGACGAGGAGTTCTCCGCCGGGCTGCACGCCGGGCACTCCACCGTGCGGGACGCGCTCGACACCGTCCTCTACACCGACCCGCCGATGGCGAACTACTGCGTCACCTATCCGCCCTACCCGGCGGACATCGACGGGGTGCTGCTCCCCGCCCACCAGCCGGTCCTGATCTCGATGGCGGGCTGCAACAACGACCCCGCGATCGCCCTGGCGTCCGGCGGCATCGCGGGCAACCGGGCGCACCTGGCGTGGAGCATCGGCCCGCACACCTGCCCGGCGCGCTCGCACGCGTACCTGATCGCGGAGACCGCCGTCACCTGTCTGCTCGACGCCCTGCCCGAGATGGACCTCGCGGTCCCGGCCGCCGAACTGCGCTGGCGCCCGGGCCCGTTCCACCGCGCGCTGGAATCCCTCCCCATCGTCTTCCCCGCCTCCCACTGAAGGAGCCCCATGTCCGAGCAGCCGATCATCGTCCTCGACCCGGCGGGCACCGACCGCCACGCGGAGTACCGGGCGCTGCGCGAGCGCGGTCCCGCCACCCGTGTCGACGTCCTCGGGGTCACCGCCTGGTCCGTCAGCGACCCGGCCGTCCTGAAGGAGCTGCTGACCAGCTCCCAGGTCTCGAAGGACGCCCGCGCACACTGGCCGGCGTTCGCCGAGACGGTGGCCACCTGGCCGCTCGCCCTGTGGGTGGCGGTGAACAACATGTTCACCGCGTACGGCGGCGACCACCGGCGGCTGCGCCGGATGATCGCCCCCGCGTTCAGTGCCCGCCGCATCCAGGACCTGCGCGCCTCGGTGGAGAAGATCGTCTCCGAACTCCTCGACGGCCTCGCCGCCCGGCCCGCCGGTGAACCGGTCGACCTGCGCACCGAGCTCGCCTACCCGCTCCCGATCGCGGTGATCGGCCGCCTCATGGGCGTCCCTGAGGACCAGCTCGACGGCTTCCGCGCCAAGGTCGACGGCGTCTTCGACTCCACCCTCACCTTCGAGGAGGCCACGGCCAACACGGCCGCCCTGTACGGGGCGCTCGACCATCTCATCGCCTCCAAGCGGGACCTGCCGGGCGACGACATGACCTCGCTCCTGCTCGCCACCCGCGACGAGGAGGGCGACGGCGGCCGCCTCAGCGACGAGGAGCTGCGCGACACGCTGCTCCTGATGATCTCCGCCGGTTACGACACCACGGTCAACGTCATCGACCAGGCGATCACGGCCCTGCTGACGCAGCCGGAACAGCTCGCCCACCTCCGCGAGGGCCGCGCCGACTGGAACGACGTGGTCGAGGAGACCCTGCGCCACGAGCCCGCGGTCAAGCACATCCCGATGCGCTACGCCCTCTCGGACATCCCGCTGCCCGACGGGCGGAAGATCGCCCGGGGCGAGGCGATCCTGGTCTCCTTCGCGCCCGCCAACCGCCACCCCGACTGGCACGGCGAGACCGCCGACGACTTCGACGTGACCCGCGCCGCCAAGGACCACCTGGCCTTCGGGCACGGCGTGCACTTCTGCCTCGGCGCCCCGCTGGCCCGGCTGGAGATCGCCACGGCCCTCCGTCAGCTCTTCGACCGCTTCCCCGGCATCAGCCTCGCGGTCCCCGCGGAGGACCTGCTCCCGCTGCCGTCCCTGATCAGCAACGGCCACCAGGCCCTTCCGGTCCACCTTCACCCGACGGCGGGCTGACCGGCCGCCGGTGACGGCGGTGGCTGGTGTCGCACCAGGGGTACGTCCGGCTGCGGCGGCAGGTGCAGACGGCGACGACGAAGCGGTCGGAGGTGACGGTCGAGCCGTCCTCCCGGACGATCTCGACCGGCCCCTCGATCAGCACCGGGCCGCCCGGCTCGACGGTGACCCGGCGGGGTTCACGTGCGTTCGGCACGGATGACCACCAGTTCCTCGGCGTCGTCACGGGGGCCGAGCAGGCCCCGCGCACGGAGCCACGGCAGCCGCTCGGTCATGACCGGCCCGAAGGGTACGGAGGACCGGTGCGTGACCGCGGCGCGCAGGCCGCTCGCGGTCAGCCGGGCCAGGGTCTCCTCCGCCCCGCACAGCCCGGAGTGGACGAGGAGCAGCACGCCGTTCGGGCGGAGGGCGTCGTGGGCGTGGGCGCAGAGGCGGTCCAGGGCCTCCCGGCCGCGGAGCCCGGCGTCCCAGGCGACCTCGGGGCCGTGGCCCCGGGCACGGCGGGGCCGCGGGGCGGGGACGTACGGCGGGTTGCTCACGATGAGGTGGAAGCGCCGGCCGACGACGGGGCCGGTGAGGTCGCCGCGCAGCACCCGGACGCGGTGGCCGGCGCGGGCGGCGTTCAGGCGGGCGGTCAGGACGGCCCGCCGCGAGATGTCGATCGCGGAGACCCGGGCCCCGCCGCGCGCCGCCAGCAGGGCCAGGGCGCCGCTGCCCGTGCAGACGTCGAGGACGTCCATGCCGGCTGACGGGCCCTCGGCCTGGAGCGCCCGCGCCAGCAGGTGGGTGTCGGCCTGCGGGGCGTACACGCCGGGCAGGGTCCACAGCCTGCCCAGGTCCACGGGCGGTGCGGCGGCAGTCGTCATCCGAATCCTCCATGAGGGGGAAGGCGGCCCTCGTTCTCCCCGGCGCGGGCTCGTCCAGTCCAGCGTGACCGGGCCCGCCGCCCGCCGCGACCCGGGAGGCCTCTCCCGGGGGCTCCCGCCGCGCACATCCGGCATCCCCGGGTGACCATGGCCGGAACAGGGCAGCCCGGCCCTCCCGTCACCGCGAAGGAGTGCCCGTGACCGACCGGAAGCACCTGCTGCGCGGCCGTACGGCCGTGGTGACGGGCGGCGCGCGCGGCCTCGGCAAGGCCATGGCGCGGGAGCTGGCCGCCCGGGGCGCCCGGGTGGCGCTGCTCGGCCTGGAGGAGGAAGCGCTCGCCGGGGTGGCCGCCACGCTCCCCGCGCCCTCCGGGCACTGGCACGTGGACGTCACCGACGACGCGGCAATGGCCCGCGTCGCCGACGAGGTGCGCCGGCGCCTGGGCCCCGCCTCGGTGGTCGTCGCCAACGCGGGCGTCGCCGAGGGCGGTCCGTTCGCGGACTCCGACCCGGTGAGCTGGCGGCGCGTGGTCGAGGTCAATCTGATCGGCAGCGCGGTGACGGCCCGGGCGTTCCTGCCGCAGCTCCTGGACACCCGGGGGCACTACCTCCAGATCGCCTCGCTGGCGTCCATCGGCGCGGCGCCGATGATGAGCGCGTACTGCGCCTCCAAGGCGGGCGTGGAGGCCCTGTGCCACTCGCTGCGCGCGGAGCTGGCGCCGCGCGGGGTGGGGGTGGGCATCGCGTATCTGAACTGGATGGACACCGACATGGTCCGGGACGCCGACCGGTTCCCGGTGCTCCGCGAGCTGCGCGCCCACATGCCCCCGCCGGCCCGGAAGACCTACCCGGCGCCCCAGGTGGCCCGGCGCCTGGCCGCGGCGATCGAGCGGCGGTCGCCGTCGGTGTACGTCCCGGGCTGGCTGCGGGGCGTCCAGGCCGTGCGGGCGGGGCTGCCGGGTGTCGTCGCCCTGGCGACCCGCAAGGAGCTGAACCGTTCCCAGTTCACCGCCACGGGCCTGCTGGGGGCCGGGGGCCGCGCCGCGGAGCCCGCCCGGCCGGACTGACCCGCGCCTCAGCGCCGCAGCCGTCGCCGCAGCGCCGCGCGCGCCGCGTTCGCGCCCGGCGCCCCGTGCACCCCGCCGCCCGGGTGCGCCGAGGCCGAGGCGAGGTACAGCCCCCTGACCGGAGTCTCGGGGCGGCCGGTGCCCGGGGTCGGGCGGAACACGAGTTGCTGGTGCGCCGACGTCGTGCCGCCGTTGATCGCACCCCCGTAGAGGTTGGCGTCCATGGACTCGATGGTCGGGGGCGCCAGCAGGCGGCGGGCCATGATGCGGGAGCGGAAGCCGGGGGCCCAGCGCTCCACCTCGTGCTCCATGCGGTCGGCCATCGCTTCCCGCTCGCCCCGGTCCCACCGCCCGGTCAGGCCGTCCTCGCCCGCGTCGCCCTTGATGCGGTGCGGGACGTGGGTGTAGGCCCAGGCGGCCTCGGTGCCGGCCGGGGAGCGGGTGGCGTCGGCGGTGCTCATCTGGCCGAAGAGGAGGAACGGCCGGTCCGGCACCTGCCCCATGGCGATCTGCGCGGCGAACCGGGTGAGGCCGTCGACGCCGTCCGCCAGGTGGACGGTGCCCGCCGTGGCGGCCTCGCGGGCGGTCCAGGGCACCGGCCCGTTCAGTGCCCAGTCCACCTTGAACGTGGCGAAGTCCCACTGGAAGCGGCGCAGGTCGTCCAGGAGCCGGGCGGGCAGATGGTGTGCGTCGACCAGTCCGCCGTAGAGCGCCGGGGCGGAGACGTCGGCGAGCACGGCGCGGGACGCGGGCACGGCCTCGCCCCCGGCGGTGCGCACGCCGACGGCGCGTCCGCCGCGTACGACGACCTCCGTGACCCGCTCGCCGCAGCGGAGCACCCCGCCGTGCCGTTCGAGGCGCCGGACCAGGGCGGCCGTGAGCGCGCCCGCGCCGCCGACCGGCACCGGGAAGCCGTAGGTCTGCCCGAGCATCGACATCAGCCAGCCGAAGCCGCCGCTGCCCGCCGCCTCGGGGCCGAGGTCGGCGTGGAGCGCGGTGCCCGCCAGCAGGACCCTGGCCGCCTCGCCGTCGAACCGCTCCTCGCCCAGGCGGCGTACGGGCAGCAGCAGGGTCCGCGCCAGGCGCAGGCCCCCGGCGGCCCGGAGCCGGGCGGCGAGGCGGAGGCCGGAACGCACCGGCGGGAAGGGCGTGAAGAGGGCGCCCAGCACGTCGCGGCGCACCCGGTCCCAGGTGGCGCACAGCTCCAGCCACGCCGCCCCGTCGCCCTCGGCGAAGGCGTCGAGCCCCGCCGCCGTGTCCCGGGCGTCGTCCTCCAGCACCGCGCACCGCCCGTCCGGCAGCGGGTGCGCCAGCACGCGGAGGGCCCGCGACCAGCGCAGCCCCTCGTCCTGGAGGTCGAGCCCGCCGATGACCGGGGAAGCCGCTGCCAGCGGGTAGAACGCGCTGAACAGGTCGGTGACGTAGTCGGGGTGCACCGCGCGGTCGCTGCGCACGGCCCCGCCGGGCCCGGGCTGCGCCTCCAGGACCTCCACGCTCCACCCGGCGGCGGCGAGCAGGTTCGCCGCGACGAGCCCGTTGGGGCCCGCGCCGATGACCACGGCGTCCGGCATCATGCCTCCAGGTGGGTCGCGGGAAGGGCTCAGACCGCTTCGCGGGCGCCCTTCGGGGCCGCCTCGACGGTCTGCGCGAGACGGGCGAGGACGCTGCGGTGGCGGAGCTGGATCAGCGCGTCGACGGCGGTGTTGTGGAGCCTGCCCGCCGGTCCGCGCAGCGGGTGTTCGTCCAGCGTCACCAGGGCGTTGTCGCCCCAGCGCCGTACTTCCAGGGCGATCCGGGCGGTGCCGATCCGCCCGCTGTCGGCCTCCAGCTCCAGGATGTGCGGGGCCTCGCAGCGCCGCACGATGGTCCGCCCCTGCACGGACCACCGGCCGATGCCCAGGGCGTACGTGAGGCTGGCGCCGACCTCCGGCCAGTCGCCCCGGCGGGGGCGTGAGCCGGAGGTCCCGACCACCCAGTCGCTGTAGCGCGAGGGGTCCGCGAGGACCCGCCAGACGTCCGCCACGGTGGCCTCGATCAGACGATGCCTTACGGCCATGGGTCCTCCTCCTGTCGTGCCGTGCGCCGGATGCTCAAGGGGTGACGATGGCGAAGTCCGGGTCCGGGGCGTCGAGGTGGCCGAGGAGTTCGATCAGCCGGCCGGCGTCCCCGGTGACCTCGACGCCGGGCCGGGCCGCCAGATCGCCCGGCTGCACCGCGCCCACCAGGAGGTCCCGGAGATCGGCCTCGGACAGCGCGAAGGTGACGTCGGGCTCGGCCACGGCAGGCCCGGTGCCGACGACGTGGGTGAGGACGCCGTTGCGCAGCCGCATCGTGAGGGGTTCGCCGCCCGCGATGTCCCACCGGACGGTGATGTCGGCGTCCCAGGCGCGGGGGCCGTTGACGCGGATGGCGAGGGAGTCGATCAGCTGGTCCAGGGTGAGGGCCGCCAGGACGTCCGGTGCGACGGTGGAGGTGGGGGTGCCGACCGAACCGTGCCGCAGTTCCAGGGCGCCCATCAGGTAGAAGTTGCGCCAGGTCCCGTTCTCGCTGCCGTAGCCGAGCTGTTCCAGCGCGTCGGCCTGGAGGGCGCGTGCCGAGGCGTTGTCCGGGTCGGCGAACAGCACGTGGTTGACGACCTCCGCCACCCAGCGGTAGTCGCCGTCCGCGAAGGACTGCCGGGCCCTGCGCAGGACTTCGTCGGCGCCGCCCATGAACTCGACGTAACGCCGGGCCGCCGGCACCGGGGGGTGCTGCCACAGGTGCGCCGGGTTGCCGTCGTACCAGCCCAGGTAACGCTGGTAGATGGCCTTGGCGTTGTGGCTGACGGAGCCGTAGTAGCCGTGCGTGTGCCAGGCCCGCTCCAGGGCGGGCGGCATCACGATCTCCTCGGCGATCTCGGGCGCGGTGAGTCCCTGGTTGAGCATCCGGAGCACTTGGTCGTGGAGGTACGCGTAGAGGTCTCGCTGCTCCGACAGGAAGGTGATCACGCGCTCCCGGCCCCAGACGGGCCAGTGGTGGGAGGCGAAGGCCACCTCGGACGACTCGCCGAAGAGGTTGACCGCCTCGGTGAGGTAGCGGGACCAGACGTGCGGGTCGCGGACCTCGGCGCCGCGCAGGGTCAGCAGATTGTGCAGGTTGTGCGTGGCGTTCTCCGCCATGCAGAGGGCGGAGAAGCCGGGGAAGTGGATGTTCAGCTCCGCGGGCGCCTCGGTGCCCGGGGTGAGCTGAAAGACCATGCGGATGCCGTCGACGGTCTCCTCCTGGCCGGTGCGGGTGATGTCCACCGTCGGCGGGATCAGCCCGACCGCGCCGGTGGACAGGGTCTGCCCCAGGCCCGCGCCGATCTGGCCCTGCGGCCCCTTGGGCAGCGCGGCTCCGTACATGTAGGCCGCGCGGCGGTTCATCGCCGTTCCCGCGTAGACGTTCTCGCTGACGGCGTGCTCCAGGAAGCCGTGCGGGGCGAGCACCGGGACGCCTGCCGCGACGTCCTCGTCGGTCAGCACGCCGCGTACGCCGCCGAAGTGGTCGGCGTGGCTGTGGGTGTAGAGCACGCCTGTCACGGGCCGCTCGCCCCGGTGGCCGCGGTACAGCGCGAGTCCGGCGGCGGCCGTCGGGGCGGAGAGCAGGGGATCGATGACGAGGACCCCTCGGTCGCCCTCGACGATCGTCATGTTCGACAGGTCGAAGCCGCGTACCTGGTAGACGCCCTCGGTGACCTCGAAGAGCCCGTGCTCGGAGCAGAGCCTGCTCTGCCGCCACAGGCTCGGGTTGGCGGTGTCCGGGCACTCCTGGTCGAGGAACCCGTAGGCTTCCAGGTCCCACACGGCGCTGCCCGTGGCGTCGCGGATCACGGGGTCCTGCGCGGTGCCCATGAAGCCGCGCCGGGCGTCTTCCAGGTCCTGGGTGTCGCCGAAGGGGTAGTCGCGCCGCACGGCCTGGTTCGCCCGGGCCACCGCGCGCTCGGCTGGCTTGGCGTCGGTGTCCTGCGTCATGTCGGTCTCCCTCAGGGCGGCGGCCGGACCGCGGGCGGGCCCGGGCACCGCCACCCTCACCCGGCGTAGGGGACCCCACAAGCGGGTGTACGCCGTACGGGGAGGCGAACGGGGTAGGATATACCCCTAGGGGTATGAACCATGACCGGGGGCCGCGACCGAGGCCCCGCACTTGGGAGGAACCGTGGAGCTGGACATGGCGGCCGACGAGCTGAAGTCGGTGCTCAACCGGCTGAAGCGGGCTCAGGGCCAGATCGCCGGGATCGTCAGGATGCTGGAGGAGGGCCGGGACTGCGAGGACGTGGTCACGCAGCTGGCGGCCGTTTCCCGCGCCCTGGACCGGGCCGGGTTCGCCATCATCGCGACGGGCCTCCAGCAGTGCATGACCGACGGCGACCGCCCGCCCATGGACCGGGACCAGATGCGGGCCCGCCTGGAGAAGCTGTTCCTGTCCTTGGCCTGAGCAGGCCGCGCCCCCCTCGCCCACATCGGGCACCGGCCCCCGGGCTACGCCTTGCGGGCGAGCAGGTGCACTTCCTGGAACTGGCGCCGGTCGTCCGGCCGGGGCTCGCGGACCATCCGGGCCGTCTCGGTCAGCCCGTGGGCGCGCAGCAGGCCGGCGAGGTGGTCGGGCGCCCACCGGTACGCCGTCGTGACGGCGTGGTCGAAGGACTGCGTGGGGTGACCGGGCCCGTCGGTCGCGGAGAAGCCGATGAGGAGGTGGCCACCGGGTGCGAGTACCCGGCCGAACTCGGCGAGGACCGGCGGGAGCGCCGCCGGCGGGGTGTGGATGACGGACCACCGCGAGAGCACCCCGTCCAGCGTGCCGTCGGCGAGATCGAGGGCGCCCATCTCCCCCACGTCGAACCGCAGTCCCGGGCAGGCCCGGCGGGCGAGCCCGACCATCGCGGGCGAGGCGTCGACCCCGAACGCGTCGAGCCCCAGGCCGGCCAGGTATCCGGTGACGTACCCGGGCCCGCACCCGAGGTCCGCCACCCGCCCGCCCGCGCCGACGGACTCCGCGAAGGCGTCGAGCATCGCGCGGTCCAGCGGGCTGTCGCGCAACGAGTCGGCGAACAGCCGCGCGTACAGCTCCGCGGCGTCGTCGTAGGCGGCACGGGTGACGGAGAGTGCTTCGTGTTCGGCCATGGCGGCGAGGGTAGCGCCCGCCGGGCTCCCTCCGGCGTGCGGCATGATCGCCCACAGCAGCCGAACGTCCGAGGGGGGCAGCATGTCGTGGACCGAGCACACCGTCGTATGTGAGGGCATCCGGCTGGTCTGCCGGGTACGGGGCGGCGGGCCCGGCCGGCCGGTCGTGCTGCTGCACGGCCTCGCCGGACACGCGGGCGAGTGGGACGCGCTCGCGGAGCGGCTGGCGCCCCGGCACCTGGTCGTCGCGGTGGACCAGCGCGGGCACGGCGCGAGCGAGCGGCGGCCGGGCGACGTCTCGCGCGCGGCGTACGTGGCGGATGTCGTCGCCGTCGTGGCGCACCTGGGCCTGGAGCGGCCCGTGCTCGTCGGGCAGTCGCTGGGCGGTCACACCGCGATGCTGACGGCCGCCGCCCATCCGGACCTGCCCGGTGCGGTCGTGCTCGTGGAGGCCGGGTGCGGGGGGCCGAATCCGGGGCTGGACGAGCACATCGGCCGGTGGCTCGACTCGTGGCCGGTGCCGTTTCCCTCCCGGGAGGCGGCGGCCGAGTTCTTCGGCGGGGGCCCGGCCGGCGCGGGCTGGGCGGCAGGGCTGGTGGAGCGCGACGGGGGCTGGGGGCCGCGCTTCGACCGGGACGTGATGACCGGGTCGGTCGCGGAGAACGCCAGGCGCTCGTTCCACGAGGAGTGGGGGCGGGTCGGGTGTCCCGCCCTGCTCGTCCTCGCCCGCAAGAGCTTCGTCCCGGCCGATGAGGTGGACGAGATGCTGCGCCGGCGCCCGGACACGCACGCGGTGAGCGTCCCCGGCACGGGCCACGATCTGCACCTGGAGCGGCCGGACGCGCTGCACGGCGCGCTGTCGGCGTTCCTGGAGGCCGTGTAGTGCTCCGACCCGCAAGGTTCGTCGGCGTCGCACGAATCCGGTGCGCCCCCGCGGAATGATGCTGCCCGCTTCGGCCGGTGACGCGACCGGCAGCAGAACAGCGACAGGAGGACGACTCAGGAGGCGGCCGGCTCGATCTCCCCCGCGAAGACGATGATCTGGTCGATGAGGCTCCGCCGCAGATGGACGACGTCTGTTCCCGCCAGGCGGGGGCCTCCGTCGGGCGTGGTGAAGACCCACTGGTACCGGGCCCATTCGTCAGGCATGTCCACCGCCGAGCAGCGCACCATCGTGCCGGTCCCCGCCGGGTGGCGCCGGATGTCCAGCACGAACCGCTCGACCGCCGCGATTCCGTCGCTGCGGCCCAGCGGTCCCCAGAACACCACGTCCGAGGTCAGGGCCTGCGAGAGCAGGGCCGTCACATAGCTGTCGTCCGAGGCGTTGAACGCGGAGACGAACGTGTCGATCGCGGAGCGTGCGGTCTCTTCCTGCATGCCCCAGTAATACCAGCCGTTTCGCCGCCTCAGGGCCTCCGCCGGTGGGGAACGGACCGGCGGAGGCCCCGTGCGCTACCCGCCGAAAGCCACCTTCGCCTCGCCGGAGCAGCGGTCCGTGCCCGTGTCGCACAGCTGGTACGTGTACGCGGGCCGGGGGCTGCCCGTGATCAGGTCGGTGAAGCGCCCGGTGTTCGGCACGGTCGCGACGACCTTGCCGTCCCGGACCACCCGGACCTCCGCCGTCGTCGCCCCGTTCCAGGTGAGGGACGCGGTGCGCGGCAGCCTGTCCGGGACCGCCTCGGCGGTGAGTTCGAAGCGGGCGCCGACCCTGACCTTGACGACCCGGCCGGGCGCGGTCTTCGTACCGAAGTACGCGTAGGCGCCCTGGGGGTCGATCACGCCGGAGATCAGCGCGTCCTCGTTCTCGCCGAGGGTCACGTAGCCCGTGGACTCGAAGCGTTCCAGGTCGATGGTGACGACGTGGCCCGGCAGCGAGACCGTGCCGAAGGCGGCGAACCGGCCTCCGGGGTCCATCACGGCCGTGAAGAACGCGCCGCCGCCGGACGGGGCGATGGCGCCGTCCCGGGTGAAGGTCCTCAGGTCCACGCGGACGATCTTCCCGCCCGCGCCCTCACCCGTGCCGAAGTACGCGTGGCTGTCGTCGGGCGCGATGACCGCCGACCGCAGCGGTCCCTCGCCCGAGGGGAGGGTGAGCGAGCCGACCTCCCTCATGGCCGCCAGGTCGATCTTGACCACGCGGCCCTGCGGGCTGGTCACCGTACCGAAGTAGGCGAACTCGCCCTGGGAGTCGATGACTCCGGCGTCGAGGAAGTCGTCCCCCGCACCGAGGGTGACCGCGCCGACGCGGGTGAACGTGGCCAGGTCCACCTTGACCAGCCGCCCGGGGTTGGTGCCCGTCCCGAAGTAGGCGTACTTGCCGGCCGGGTCCATGAGCGCCGAGCGGAGGTTGCCCTCGTCCGCACCGAGGACCAGGATCTTGTCCCAGGTGAACGTCTCCAGGTCGACGCGGACGACACGGCCCGGCGTCGCCGCGACCGCGAAGTAGGCGTACTTGCCCTGCGGGTCGATGACCGCGTCCTGGAGGATCTTCTGCCCGACGCCCACCGACAGGGTGCCGACCGTCTTGAACGTCTTCAGGTCGACCTTGGTGATGTAGCCCGGCAGCAGGTCCCACGGGTTGTCGGTGCCGAAGTAGGCGTAGCGGCCCTGCGGGTCGATGGCCGCCGCGTGCAGGTCGCGCTGGAGGACCGACGTGCCCACCACGCCGGTGCGGGCGGGGATCGCGGTCCCGCTGCCCTGCACGCGCACGGTGTGCCCGGCGTCATCCGCGTTGTCCAGGAGGGTGATCCTCCCGTCCTGGGCGGTCTTCTCGGTGGGCCGGAAGGAGAGGTCGAGGGTGCAGTGCTCCTTGCGCTTCAGCCGGAAGGGTGACGCGCCGCAGGTGCCCGGGTCCGCGACGAACGCGCCGTCGTGGTCGGTGACGCGGGCGACCGTGACCGGCTCGCTGCCGAGGCTGGTGAGGGTGACGGCGACCGGGCCGCCGGTCGTCCCGACGGGTACGGTGCCGAAGTCGATGTCGTCCGGGGTGACGGACAGGACCTTGCCGGGCAGGGCCGGGAGCCGGATGTCGGCGGTGGCCGGGACGGCCTCGGCGATCGTCACCTCCGTCCTCGTGGCGGTGTAGGCCGGGGAGGACGTCGTCACGGTGTAGTCGCCGGTGGTGGCGAGCACGGTGTAGTGGCCGGACGCATCGGTCGTCACCGGGAGGCCCACCGGGCCCCCGTCGGCGGTGAGTTGTACGGTGACGCCCTCGACGGGCTCACCGGTGGTCGCGTCGGTGACCGTGCCGTTCAGGGTGCCGGTGGTGCCGCGCGGCGCCTTCTCGGCGGCGGCGTGGATGTCCAGCCTGCCCTGCCCGTACACGTTGTTGTCCTGCGCGGTGCCGCCGCAGGAGACGTCCGGGACGTCGACGGCGGTCTCGTCCAGGAGCCGCCGCGTCGCGTCGATGTCCCGCGCGACCCCCGGGGCGGCCGACCACAACAACGCGATGGAGCCCGCGACATGGGGCGCGGCCATCGACGTGCCGCTGCCCACGGCGTACTTGCCGCCGGGGTACGTGGAGCGGATCGCGACACCCGGCGCCGAGACGTCGGGCTTGATCAGGCCGTCGTCGAACTCCGAGGGGCCGCGACTGGAGAAGGAGGCGATGTTGCCGTCGGCGTCGAAGGCGCCGACCCCGTAACTCTCCTTCAAGTTGCCCGGGTTGCCGTCGGTTCCGCAGTCCGGGCCCTCGTTGCCGTTGGAGAAGACCGGGAAGATCCCGGCCGCCACCCACGCCTGCACGGTCTGCTCGAACCACGGATCGGCGCCCGCAGCGGCGCTGCCCCACGAGTTGTTCACGACGTGCGGGCGCAGGTCGGGGCGCGGGTTCTTGCCGTGGGAGTCGGTCGGCGCCAGCATGAACTGGCCCGCGGCGAGCAGGCTCCGCTGGTCGCACGTGCTGGAGGAACAGCCCTTGGCGGCGATCCACTTGGCGCCGGGCGCGACACCGACGTGGTTGCCGGTGCCGCCGTCGCCGACCATGGTGCCGACGGTGTGGGTGCCGTGTCCGACGTTGTCGCAGGGCGTGGAGACGACGATGCCGCAACTGACCGTGGGGTCGTACCAGTTGTAGTCGTGGGTGAAGGTGCCGTCGCCGTTGTTCCCCCGGTACTGCTTCACCAGTGCCGGGTGGTCGTACTGGACGCCGGAGTCGATGCTGCCGACGACGATGCCCTCGCCGGTGGCCTTGTAGTCCTGCCACACCCGGGGCGCGCCGATCCGGTCGACGCCCCATTCGACGTCGTCCACGGTCGGCTCGTCCTGCGCCGCCTTCATCTCCGGCAGGGCGTACGTCCGGTCCCCGGTGACCCGGTCCACGTCCGGCAGGGCGGTGATCCGCTTCAGCAGCTTCGCGTCGCCCTTCACCTCGACGGTGTTGGCGATCCAGAAGGGCGTGTACGAGGCGCCGGCGTCCCGCAGCACGTCGATCAGGGCGGCCTGGCTGGTCCGGGCCGTCTTCCGGAGGCGGCTCTGCACCTCGCGCCCCTGCCGCGCCCGGTCCTTGATCCGGGCGGCGCCCTTGAGGTCGGCCTCGTCGCGGAGGTAGACCCAGAAGGTGGCGTTCCCGCCGTCGGCCAGGTCCTTGGTCAGGGCGCGCTCGACGGACGGACGGGCGGTGTCGCTCGCGGGCGCGGCCTGGGCGGCCGTGGCGGCGGGGAGTCCCGTCGCCGCCAGGCCCACGGCGAGCAGGAGGCCCCAGGCGCGTCGCGGTCTGCCTTGTCTCGGTGTCATGGAGAGGTGAACCCTTCCTGGTGGGAGTGGGCTTGCTGTTCCGTCGGCCCCCGCGCCCCGGGTCAGCGGCGCAGCGCGTACGCCCGGACCACGGTCTGCTGGGTGCGGCTGCCCGCGTCGTCCCAGGCGGTGACCCGGAGCGTGACGTGCTCCGCGCCGGTGCGCGGGTGGTGCAGGACGGCGGTGGCCGAGCCGTCGGGACGCACCCGCGGCCGTACGGAGTCGGCCCAGGTGGCGCCGTCGTCGTAGGACGCCTCGACGCGCATCCCCGTGACGCCCGGGCCCCGGTAGCCGTCCGGCCGCAGGGTGCTGATGCGCACCGGGAGGGCCCGCCCCGCGCGGGCGGTGTTGTCGCCGTCGACGCCCAGGTCGTAGCCGAGCAGGATCACCGGCAGGACGGCGCACGGGTGGTCCGGACCGTAGACGTCGGTGCAGCCGGGCGCGGTGGCGCCTGGCTTCGGGGCCGCCGAGCGGAAGGTGTACTGGGTGTCGGTGCGGGTTCCGAAAGTTTCCAGGGCGTTGGTGCGGCGGACGACGCGCTGGTCGATGCGGTATTCGGCGTCCTCGGGCACGAACAGCTGGGCGGCGGGTACCTGCTGGCCGTCGCGGTGGTAGGTGAAAGTACTCGTGGAGGCGCCCATGCCGTAGTGGGTGGGGTCCCCGTCGCCGTAGGGCGCGAGCAGGAAGCTGGCTCCGAGGTCGGAGCGGCAGAGGGCGCAGCTGATGCGACGCGGCAGGGTGGGGTGGACGGGCGCGGCGCCCCACGCGCGGTCCGCGGTGGTGCGGGCGCGGTGGGTGGCCGGGTACTCCTCCAGGTAGGTGTCGGTGAGGTCGGACGCGCGGACGGTCTGCGCGTACTGGCTGTCGTCGGCGTACACGTGGTCGGTGCGGGTGCCGGGGGCGATGTGCCGGGCGGCGAGGCGGAACGTGGCCTTCTCCCACGGGTGCCGGACCGTCAGGACGTCGTCGGCCATCCGGGGCGTGCCGTCCGCGTGGAAGGTGTTCACGAGGTGGGCGAACCGGTCGGTGGGAACGGTGAGGGCGGTGCGCTCCGGGATGGACCCGGTCGCGTGGAACGGGGCGGTGTACGTGAAGCGGCTGTCGGCGCGGCCTTCGAGGGCGACCGTGACGGGCCCCTTCGCGAGGGCGGCGAGGAGTTCCGCGCCCTGTCCGTAGCCGACGGCGACGGCCGGGACGGTGCTGTCGCCGTCGTCCTGGACGAGGGTGGCGCCCTCGCCGGGGCGGATCGCGAGGACGGCGGCGGCGTGGTGCTGGGCGGCGGTGGCGAGGGCGGGCGGGAGCCAGCCGTTGGCCCGGACGACGGCCAGCTTGCCGGTCAGGTCGCGGCCCGCGTAGTCGGCCTCGGTGCCGGTGCCCACGTCGACGGCGGGCAGCTCGCGGTCGCCGGTGAACCGCTGTCCGAGGTCCGGGGTGAGGAGGTCGAGCGGGTGCGTGGTGGTGTCCGCCCGCCATGTTCCCCGCACGAGCGGGTCGCGGAGCCGGTGCTCGGCGGTCAGGTCGAAGGTGCCGTGCCCGGCGGTGGTGTGCGAGGCGATCGCACCGTAGCGGGTGGTGTTGTCGCTGAGGCCCTTGGTGATGCCGATCGCGGCGGTGGCGCCGTCGTCCAGGGTGCGGCGGGCGGTGACGCCGAGGGCTGCGCGCTCCAGCGGGCGGTCCTCGCCGTCCACCCGGGCGGTCAGTTCGTGGGCCTGCCGGGCGTCGATGCGTACGGTGGCGTCGCCGTCGACGGTGAACTCCGGTTCGGCGAAGGTGTCCACGGCCAGCGGGATGCGGTTGGTGTCGTAGGTGGTGACGAGGGCCTGAAGTGCGTAGTCGCCCTCCGGGAGCCGCGTCTCCCAGGTGCCGTCCCCCATGAACGTGAGGCTCTGCAGCTCGGCGTCACCGTCGGCCATGCTCAGTATCTGGAGGTTTGTCTGCCCGCCGGGCCTTCCGTCGCGACCGGTGAAGGTGAAGTGCACGGTGTGCTTCGGGGGTTGCTCGGTCCAGCCGACGGCGGTGGTGAGGTGCGTGCCGTCGCCCGTGGCGGTGAGGTAGCCGTCGTAGCGGCCGGTGCCGGTACGGGTGGGGTCGACGGTGAGGGTGACGGCCGCGCTGTCGTGGGCGGGGACGGTGACCGTGCCGGCGGAGAGGGTGGCGCCGCCGTCCGGGACGGTGGAGCCCCGCCCGAGGTCGAGGGCGAGGCTCAGTGTGACCTCGTGGTCCCCGTCGTTGGTGTAGACGACGTCCCGGGTCACCTTCCGCTCCTCGTCGCGCAGGTCCCCGAAGTCGGCGGTGCCGGTCGCGGTGACCGACTGGGCGGAGGCGCGGTCCACGGCGACGCGTCCGGCGCCCTGCTCGTAGACCTCGTCGTCGGGGCCGGTCTGCGCGGCGGAGACCAGCGCGTCCTTGAGCCGGGCCGCCCGCCACCCCGGGTGCTGCTGCTTCAGGAGGGCCGCCGCCCCGGCCACGTGCGGGGTGGCCATGGAGGTGCCGTCCAGGGCGGTGTAGTACTCACCGGTGTCCTTGCCGATGTGGGTGCCCGCGGCCCGGGCGGCGACGATCCCGACGCCGGGCGCGGTGATCTCCGGCTTGAGCGCGCCGGAGGCGGTCGGCCCGCGCCCGGAGAAGGCGGCGAGGTGGTCCTGCCGGTCGACGGCGCCGACGGTGAGCGCGGTCCGCGCGGTGCCGGGGCTGGTGACGGTGGACCGGCCGGGTCCGGTGTTGCCGGCCGCGATGACGAACAGCGCGCCGGAGGACTCGCTGAGCTCGTCCACGGCCTCGCTGAGCAGGTCGCTGCCCTCCTCGGTGGGCGCGCCGAGGCTCATGGAGACGATGTCGGCCCCCTGGGCGACGGCCCACTCCATGCCGGCGATGACCGTGGACTCGTCACCGTTGCCCGCGTTGTCGAGCACCTTCCCGACGAGGAGCCCGGCGCCCGGCGCGACGCCCTTGTACGTCCCGCCGGACGCGGCCCCGCTGCCCGCGACGGTGCTCGCCACGTGGGTGCCGTGACCGCGCCCGTCCTGGACGTCCTGGCCGGGTATGAAGCTCTCCGAGCCGAGGACCCGGCCCTCGAAGTCGGGGTGCCCGAAGTCGATTCCGGTGTCCAGCACCGCGACCTTGACGCCGCTGCCGTCGAAGCCGCTCTTCCAGACCTCGGGTGCGCCGATCTGCGGCACGCTGACGTCCAGGGTCGCCCGCACCCTGCGGTCCGGGCGCACCACGGCCTCCGGCCCGTCGAGGACGGCCCGGTAGAACGCGTGCAGCGCGTCCTTCTCGACGTCCACGGCTGCCGCGCCGAGCGAGGTGAGCGGGGTCCGGTGCGTGACGCCCGGGACGTCGCCGGCGCGCGCCGCGAGCGTGGACCGGGCGGGGGTGCCCGCGTAGTCGACGATGAACGGCAGGGTGTCGCTCCCGCTGTTGCCCTGCCCGTCGGCGGCGAGCCGGGTCACGTTGAACAGCTCCCGGTCGAGCCGCCCGGACGCCAGCCCCTCCCCCGCGCTGTCCGGGATGACATAGGTGTCCCCCGAAGGCCCCTGCTCGGTGCGGAAGGTGGTGGACCTCCCCTTGGCCGTCCCCGCCGCCGCCTCGGCGTCGACCGAGACGCGCCCGTCGGTGTCGGTGGTGACGGTGACCGTGTCACCGGTGACCAGGGTGACGGTGTCGCGGTGCGGGGCCCGACCGGCGACGGTGTCCTGCGTGCGCACGGCGACGGGCGCGGTCCCGGCGGCCTGTCCGGGGAGCACGGGGCCGAGGAGGGTGAGGACGAACGCCGAGGCGAGGAGCGCGGTGCCGCGCGCCGCCCCTCCGCCGCGACTGACGGGACCGGTGCGCATCGTGGCCTCCTGGCGAGGTACGGCCCCGGCAGGGGCTGCCGGGCGACGGACGAACGGGAGCACAGGCACGGGCCGGGCGACCGCAGAGGCAGCCGCGCGGCCCGTTGCCGGTCATCCTCGGGTCGGCGTCGCGGTGAGGCATAGGAGGTGCGGGTGGCGAGGATGCGACATGTCGCCTGTTCGCCGAGGGTCGGCGCGGCCGGGGCACCGTTTCCGGCCACGGTTACGATCTCCCGGTGCCTCGGTTCCCCGACGAAGAAGGCAACGATGAGTGACGGCCCCGACGCCCCCAAGAGCTGCTGCACCCCCTCCCGGGACGGCGCCGCCGCGACCGATCCGGTCCTGAGCATCGGACGGGTGGCCCCCCGCGCGCCGGAGGCGGCCTACGCGGACCGGGTCGAGCTGCCCGGCGGCACGTTCCGGATGGGCAGCGAGGACGCCGACGTGAACCGGGGCGATGCCGAGGGCCCGGTGCGCGAGGTGAGCGTCGGGGCCTTCGCGATCGACGCGTACGCCGTGACGAATGACCGGTTCGCCGCGTTCGTGGAGGCCACCGGCTACCGCACCGAGGCGGAGGAGTTCGGCTGGAGCTACGTGTTCGCGAAGTTCCTCCCCGGCCACCTGCGCAAGGTGTCGCCGCGCCCCCAGCAGACGCCGTGGTGGTGCGGGGTGAGCGGCGCCCGCTGGGACGTTCCCGAGGGCCCGGGGAGCCACATACGCGACCGGGGCGACCACCCGGTCGTCCACGTCACCTGGCGCGACGCGCTCGCGTACTGCCAGTGGGCCGGTGCCCGGCTCCCGACGGAGGCGGAGTGGGAGTACGCCGCCCGGGGCGGGCTCGACCAGGCCCGCTATCCGTGGGGCGACGAGCTCACCCCGGGCGGCGAGCACCGCTGCAACATCTGGCAGGGCTCCTTCCCCACCCGCAACACGGAGGAGGACGGCTACGCGGGCACGGCCCCCGTCCACACGTACGCGCCCAACGGGTTCGGGCTGTACAACACGGCCGGCAACGTGTGGGAATGGTCCGCCGACCCCTGGCAGCCCGGCACCGACGACCGGCGGACCATGCGGGGCGGCTCGTACCTGTGCCACGACTCGTACTGCAACCGCTACCGGGTCGCGGCGCGCACCTCGAACACGGTGGACAGTTCGGCGGGCAACATCGGCTTCCGCGTGGTGTGGTGACCCACGCCGAGGGCCCCCGGGACGAGGTGCGTCCCGGGGGCCCGTGGAAGGCGGTTCAGGTCAGGAGAGCTTGAACGCCGTGACCTGGTGGATGCCGTTGTCGGACAGGTAGTAGCCGCCACCGGACAGGCCGGCGGTGCGGTCCATGCCGCTGTCGTCGCTGTTGAGTGACAGCACCTCGTCGACACCGTCGCCGTCGAGGTCGCCCGCGAAGTAGTTGCGCGCCCCCGTGGCCACGGGCGTGCTCCCGACGTACGCGGCCCAGGAGTCCTTGGACTCCATGATGCTCGGGTCCCAGACGTACAGGCCCGCCTCGGCACCGGCGACCAGCAGCGAACGCCCGCCGGGGCCGGTCAGGAAGCCGCCGCCGTAGGACTGCGGCAGCACACCCTGCTGCTTGTACGCGCCGTTCGCCTCGAAGCGGCGGAAGGAGGCCGTGCCGCCCTCGTACAGCGCCCCGTCCTTGGCGAAGAAGCTGAAGTGCGTCCAGAGGCCGCCGGAGACCTTGCTGAACAGCACCTCCCCGGTGCGGCCGTCCCGGATCTCGAAGAGGACCTGTGTGCCGGTGCCGGCGCTGCCTGCGGTGTCGAACTCGTACGGCGCGTCGACCGTCCAGGCGTAGACCACCGCGTGGCCGTCCGCGTACGGGATGTCCTTGGAGGCGAAGACACCCTCGTTGGTGACCGCGGTGCGGACCGGGGTGACCGCGTTGGCCGGCGCCTTCGGGGCCTGGGTCCAACGGGTCTTGCCGGTCTTGGCGTCCAGCGCGACCCCGCCCACGGCGGGCTTGGCCAGGGCCAGCGCGTTGACGCTGGAGTACGAGACGTACACCTGGCCGTCGTTGACCGACGGGTCGGAGAAGAGCACGTCGCCCGCCTCCGCGGGGGCGTTGTACGTCCAGATCGCGCGGCCGTCACCGGAGTAGGCGCGCAGCGCGTCCGTGGCGACGAGGATGTCCAGCTTTCCGTCGCCGTTCAGATCGGCGAGCCGGGCCGAACGGACGTACGTGCCGCCGCCGTCGATCGTGGCGAGCGTCTTGCCGTTCCTGCCGTCGAGGACGACCGTCGCGGTGTCCGCCGCGACGACGATCTCGGGCTTGCCGTCACCGTTGACGTCACCGGTCCGGATGTCGTGGACGCCGCCCGGGACGGTGGCCTGCCACAGCTTCTCGGGCTTGGAGCCGTTCACCATCGACGGGCCCGAGTAAGCCCAGACGCCGTTGGACGAACCGCCCATGATCAGGTCGTTCTTGCCGTCCTTGTTCAGGTCGGCGCTCTGCGCGTAGGCGATGTCGCCCTGGAGCGGCGTGACCTTCTCCGCCTTGCCGTTGCCCAGCTTGAAGGTGCGGATGTTCTGGCTCTGGTCGATCACCCGGACGTGGGAGCCCTGGGCGTCGGTGTAGAGGTCCTGGAACATCGGGGAGGCCGCGACGCCCTTGGTCTGCCACGCGACCTTGCCCTTGCCGGTGAAGACCGTCAGCGACGCGTAGCGCAGGCTGCCCCGGTTCTCCGGCTCGTACATCTTGCGGTCGTCCTGGGCGGAGGCGACCAGCTTGCCGTCGAGCACCGAGAGACCCCAGGTGCTGGCGGCGTCGCGACTGTTCTCGGCGTCCCGCTTGGTCGTGCTGGACCAGAGGACCTGGTCCGCGCTGTCGCCGCTGACGACGCGGATGGTGCTGGCGCCGATGTTGAGGTTCTCGTCGAACGAGGACTCCGAGACCGCGTACTCGTCGCCCGCCTTCGCCCCGAGGTCACCGACCGCCAGCGCGGTGGGCACCACGTTGTCGCGACCGGCCAGCGTGGAGCGGTCGCCGGTCTTCAGGTCGTACGCGGCGATCTCGTAGTGCACCGCGTCGTTGACGTCGGCCTGCTCGACGGCCACGATCCGCTTGCGTCCGGCGTCCAGACGCATGATGCGGCTGTACAGCCCGTTGTCGGTCCGCCAGGTGACCGATCCGTCGGCGGTGTCGAGCACGGCGGTGTGGCCGCGGCCCTCCACGCCGGTGGCCCTGGCGAGGTTCCAGGAGACGGCGACCTTGCCCGCGCCGAGGTCCTGGATGTCGCCCCAGTTGGTGTACCGGGCTTCCTCGGTGTCGAAGGACCAGGTACTGGCCGGGGTCAGCTTCCCGTCGGCACCCGCCGAGAAGCGAATGCCGGTCAGGGTGGCGGTCGCGTCCGCCGGGACCTTCGCGTCCCCGCTCATCCGGGGCGCGTCGGCGACCAGCAGGGTGCCGTCCACGATCTTGACCATGGAGGCGTAGTTGTACAGCTTCGACCAGACCGTGGCCCCGGTCTTCCCGTCGAGGACCGTCACGAAGGTGCCGGTGCTCAGGTCGGAGCCCGGGGAGGTGAACGGCCGGGGGTACGGCGTGGTGCCGACCTTCGCCGAGAACACCAGGTCCGGGACGCCGTCCCCGGTCAGGTCACCGGCGGAGTAGCCGGAGTCCGAGTTCGGCGAGAACGGCGAGACCGCGTTGTAGCCCATGAGGATCTGGGGCGGGTACGGCTCGGCGCGCCACACCTGGAGCGGCTTGACCTGCCAGTCGGTGTAGAACGAGCTGCTGGTGCGGGCCCAGGTCTCGCTGCCGTCGGCCGCGTGGAGCTGGACGTTGCCCATGCTGTTGACGGAGTAGTAGGCGCCGTCCTTGCCGACCGGCACCGTGGCGCCCAGACCGCGCACGCCTTCCAGCGTGGACTTCGCCGTCATGGTGACCTTGGTGTTCGGGTCGGTGGCGGCGGCCGTCGCCTCGGAGTCGGCCTTGTCCTGCGTGCCGGTGGTGTCCTCGGCCTTCACGTACGGGTCGAGGGTGACGTTGGCGGCCAGCTTCTTCGCTTGGGCGCTGGTCAGCTTCATCGGCGCGCCGCTGCCGCTGTCGGCGGCGAGGGCCTGCGGGGCGACGGTCAGGCAGAGGCCCGCCGCGACGAGGCCGGCGGCGAGCTGAAGCGCCCGCCGGGAGTGCTGGGCTCTCATTACTTCGCTCCCTGGGTGAAGCTGACGGCGGTGCCGTTCGCGATCACGGGCTGGTTGAAGGAGTACTGGAGGGCGTCGGTCCCGGCCTGGTCGGCGATGCCGACGGTGGCACCCGCGCCCTTGTCCGCGACGGACTGGTACTGCAGGGTCACCGCGCCCGTGGCCTCGTCGAAGACCGCCTCGAAGGTGGCGCGGCCCGAAGTGCCGTTGGCGTAGGCGGCGTTGTTCCACACGATGGCGAACTTGCGGCTGCCCTTGGTGCCGGTGGTGGCGGTCTGCACGGAGGACTTCTTGTCGAGCGTCAGGTCGTCCCACAGCGGGGCGACGATGCCCTTCACCGCGTTGAACCCGACCGTCGGCAGAGCCGTGTTGCTGTAGTCGCCGACGCGCGAGGACAGGAAGTTGATCAGACCGTCGGTGGTGACCGAGGCGGTGGAGTACGAGACGCCGTAGTGCTTCACGGGGAAGGGAAGGGCGACCGTGGCGGAGTCCTCGTCACCGGTCAGGGTGACCTTCTTGGAACCCGCGATCCAGGAGTAGGCGGCCGGGACGCAGACGTTGCCGGAGTTGTCCGTGCGGTTGGGGACCTGCACGTTCTTCGTCAGGTCGGCGGCGCCGACGGCGGCGGCACCGGTGTAGACGCCGTTGCAGAGGACCGGCGCGGCGGGCTTCACGGCGAGGGCGTAGGAGCCCTCGGCGACCTTCTTGAAGGTGTACGTGCCGTTGGCGTCGGTGGTGGCGGCGGGCAGCGGCGTGCCGTTCAGCTCGACGGTGGCGCCGGGCAGCGGCTTGCCGGTGACGTCCCGGACGATGCCGGAGACCTGGTGGCTGGGCACCGCGGTCAGCGCGATGTCCTGGGTGTACGCCTGGCTCTCGGCAAGGGTGACGTCGGTGGCCGAGCCGTTCGCGTAGCCGTAGCCGCTGAACGCGAAGGAGTACGTGCCGGCGGCCAGCGGCAGGCGGTAGGCGCCGTCCGTGCCGGTGGTGACCGTGCGGACCGCGCCGGCCGCGTCGGTGGCCTTCACGGTGATGTTGGGCAGCGCGGCGCCGGTGGCCTTGTCGGTGGCCTTGCCGCTGACGACGGCCGCGGTGTGCGGGGCCTTCTCGACGGAGGCGAGGATGTCGAGCTTGCCGTTGCCCCACACGTAGTTCATCCCGGCGGTGCCGCCGCAGTGGGTGTCGTCGACGTCACGGGCGCCCTCGTTGAGGAGGTTGCGGGTCTCCTCGATGTTGCCGATCAGCGAGGGGGCCGCCGACCACAGGAGCGCGACGGCGCCCGCGACGTGCGGGGTCGCCATCGACGTACCGTTGATGGTGTTGTACGCGTTGCCCGGCCAGGTGGACGGGATCTGGACGCCCGGGGCCGAGATGTTCGGCTTGGCGCCGCCGTCGATCGGCGAGGGGCCGAAGCCCGAGAAGTTCGCGATCTTGCCGGTCGAGTCGTAGGCACCGACGCCGTAGGACTCCGCCTGCGACCCCGGCGGGTGCGTCGTGGAGCAGGTCACGCCGTCACCGTCGTTGCCGGCCGCGAACGCCTCGAAGATGCCCGCGGAGTTCCAGGCGTTCAGGATGTCCGTGTAGAAGGTGCCGTCGTCACCGCCCCAGGAGTTGTTGACGATGTTCGGCGCCAGGTCCGGGCGCGGGTTCTGGCCGTTGTGGTCGGTCGGCGCGAGAATCCACTGACCGGCGTCGAGCAGCTCGTCGTCGTAGCAGAGCTCGGTCGTGCAGCCCTTGGCGGCGATCCACTTGGCGTTCGGCGCGACACCGAGGCCGTTCTTGGCGACCATCGTGCCCATGGTGTGGGTGCCGTGGCCGTTGTTGTCGCACGGCGCGGTCGTGGAGCACTGCCCGGTCGCGTCGTAGAAGTTGTAGTCGTTCGAGAAGGTGCCGTCGCCGTTGTTGCCGCGGTAGTTCGCGACGAGGTCCGGGTGGTCGTACTGCACACCCGAGTCCACGTTGGCGATGACGATGCCCTCGCCGCGGTCCTGGTACTGGTCCCAGACCTGGTCGGCCTTGATGTCGCTGACGCCCCACGCCGGGGCGTCGGTGCCGTCGGCGGACGAGTCGGTGCCGAGCGCGGCGGCGCGCGAGGTGGTGACCTGCTTGTCGGAGGTCTCGATGTCGTCCATCTTGAACGAGCGCCGCTCGACGACCGACGCCACGTCCGAGCGCTTCGCCAGCTCGGCGACGAGGTCCTGGTCGCCGGTGACCTTGACCGTGTTGGCGATCCAGTAGTTCTCGTGCCCGACCTTCTCCTTGTCGAGGAAGGCGTTCAGCGACTTCTGGCTGGACTTGGCGTGCGAACGCAGCTCGCTGTACGCCGCCGCGGCCTTCTTCGCGTGCGTCTTCTGCTTCTTCGCGCCGGACAGGTCGGCCCGGTCCTTCAGGACCACGAAGAAGGTGGCGTCCTTGCCGTCGCGCACCGCGCTCATGAGCGCGGAGTCGATCTTCGCCGAGGCGGATGCGGAGGGGGCCGGGGAGTCTGCCGCGAGTGCGGGCAACGGGGTGGTGATCAGGGCAGCCGCGGCGAGCGAGGCCACCGTCCATACGGCGGTTCTGCGCCTGGACGGTCGGGGCAGGGGCATCGAGCACTCCTCCGAGTGACGGTACATACGGGGTGCGCGCACGCTAGGCATCTGCCGTTACTCGGCCATTACACGCCTGGTCAGGCACAACGCACCCAGCCCGGAACGGGGTTGACGCCCTGTCGGCACCTCGGCCCGCCGGACTGGTGGTACGACCGCCGCGGATGTGCCGCTGAGAAGCTACGGGGGCACGACCGTCATGCCCGCACCGCCGGCCCGCCCCAGGAGCACCCCGATGGACGCGACCACCACAGAAGTCCCGACCCCGCTCACCGAGGCGTTCCTCGACGCCCTGCGCGGAAAGCTGGGCGGTCTCGTCGACGCTTCGGCGACGACCCGGGCGGTCTACTCGACGGACGCGTCGAACTACCGGATCGTCCCGGGCGCGGTGCTCATGCCCCGGTCGAAGGAGGACGTGATCACCGCGGTCGGGATCGCGCGTGAACACCGGGTTCCGGTCACCGTCAGGGGCGGCGGGACCTCGTGCGCCGGGAACGCGGTGGGGCCGGGCCTGGTGATCGACTTCTCCCGCTCGATGAACCGCGTGCTGTCCGTCGACCCCGGCTCGTCGACGGCCGTGGTCGAGCCGGGCGCGGTGCTGAGCACGCTCCAGCAGGAGGCCCTGCCGCACGGGCTGCGGTTCGGCCCCGACCCCTCGACGGCCACCCGCTGCACGATCGGCGGGATGATCGGCAACAACGCGTGCGGGCCGCACGGCCTCTCGTACGGGCGCACGGCCGACAACGTGGTGTCGATGACCTGGCTGACGGGCGGCGGCGAGGTGATCACGGTGGGCTCGGGGCCGGAGGCGCTCGCGGCGGTGCCCGGGCTCGACGCGTTCGTCACGGAGCACCTGGCGGTGCTGCGCACCGAGTTCGGGCGCTTCGGGCGGCAGATCTCCGGCTACTCGCTGGAGCACCTGCTGCCGGAGAACGGGCGCAACCTCGCGGCCGCGCTGACCGGCACGGAGGGCAGCTGCGGCGTCCTGCTCGAAGCCACGGTCCGGCTCGTCCCGCAGGCGCCCGCCCCGGCGCTCGCCGTCCTGGGTTACGCGGACATGGCGACGGCCGCGGACGACGTGCCGCACCTGCTGCCGTTGCGCCCGCTCGCGCTGGAGGGCCTGGACGCGCAGCTCGTGGACGTGGTCCGCCGTTCACACGGCGACGCGGCCGTGCCCTCGCTGCCCGAGGGCGGTGGCTGGCTGATCGCCGAGGTGGGCGGGGCGACGTCGGCGGAGGCGGTCGAGGCGGCGCGCGCCCTGGTCGCGGCCTCGCACGCCACGGACAGCGCCGTCCTCCCGGCGGGTCCCGAGGCGACCCGGCTCTGGCAGATCCGGGCCGACGGCGCCGGCCTGGCCGGCCGCACCGCCGACGGCAAGCAGGCGTGGCCCGGCTGGGAGGACTCCGCCGTGCCGCCGGAACGGCTCGGCGACTATCTGCGCGGGCTCCAGGCGCTGATGGCCGAGCAGGGGCTCTCCGGCCTGGCCTACGGCCACTTCGGCGACGGGTGCGTCCACGCCCGCATCGACTTCCCGCTCGACGCCGGGGGCGCGCCGATGCGCGACTTCCTGGAACGCGCCGCCGCCCTGGCCGCCGAGCACGGCGGATCGCTCTCCGGCGAGCACGGCGACGGCCGCGCCCGCTCGGAACTGCTCCCCTCCATGTACGGCCCCGAGGCGCTGCGCGCGATGGAGGCGTTCAAGGCCCTCCTGGACCCGGACGACGTCATGAACCCCGGTGTCGTCGTCCGCCCCGCGCCGCTGGACGCGGACCTCCGGCGGCCGGGGGCGCGGCGGCTGCGGGCGAGCGACGGTTTCGCCTTCGCGCGCGACGGCGGGGACGTCACGGACGCCGTGCACCGGTGCGTCGGGGTGGGCAAGTGCCGGGCCGACCTGCGCGGCCAGGGCGGCTTCATGTGCCCGTCGTACACGGCCACCCGCGACGAGAAGGACTCCACGCGGGGCCGGGCGAGGGCGCTCCAGGAAATGCTGAACGGCGGCTTCGTCTCGGAGGGCTGGAGCTCCCCGGAGGTCCATGAGGCCCTGGACCTGTGCCTGAGCTGCAAGGCGTGCGCCAACGACTGCCCTACGGGGATCGACATGGCCACGTTCAAGTCGGAGGCCCTGCACCGGACGTACAAGGGCCGCCGCCGCCCGCTGAGCCACTACACCCTGGGCCGGCTCCCGCAGTGGCTGCGCCTGCTGGCGCCCTTGGCACCCCTGGTCAACCTGGTCGGCCGGGTGTCCGTGCTCCGGCGGACGATGATGACCCTGATGGGCGCGGACAGCCGTCGCTCACTGCCCCCGCTGCCGGCGAGGCCGTTCCGGTGGAGCGGGGCTTCCCGGAGACGGCCCAGGGCGAACGGCCCCGAGGTGCTGCTCTGGGTGGACTCCTTCTCGGACGCGCTCGCACCGGAGATCCCGCGCGACGCCGTGGAGGTCCTGGCGGCGGCGGGCTGCGACGTGGAGATCGCCGCGCCGGGCGCCTGCTGCGGCCTGACCCTGATCTCCACGGGCCAGCTGACCGCCGCCAGGGCGAAGCTCCGCTCCACGGTGGACCTGCTGCTCCCCCACGTCCGGGCCGGCCGGACGGTGATCGGCATCGAGCCGAGCTGCACGGCGACGCTCCGCTCGGACCTGGTCGAGCTCCTGCCGGACGACCCCGGCGCCGCGGAACTCGCGGGCGCGGTGCGGACGGTCGCCGAATTCCTCGTCTCGATCGGCTGGACGCCGCCGCGGGCGGCTTCACCCCTCCTGGTCCAGCCCCACTGCCACCACTACGCGGTCATGGGCTACGAGGCGGACCGCTCGCTCCTGGAGTCGATGGGCTGCGACGTCGACATCTCCGCGGGCTGCTGCGGCCTGGCCGGAAACTTCGGCATGGAGAAGGGCCACTACGAGGTCTCCGAGAAGATCGCCCGGGAGGGCATCCTCGCCAAGGCGGCCGACGCCCCGGACCGCCGCATCCTCGCCGACGGCTACTCCTGCCGCACCCAGGTCCGGGACCTGGCGGGCCTGGACAGCCGCCATCTGGTGCAGGTGCTCGCGGAGGCGTTGCGGCACTGACCGGCCGCCGGGTCAGGGCAGGGGGAACCACTCCGCCAGCCGCTTGGCGACGACCGGCACGTCGAGGTGGTCCTGCGCGACGTCCTCGACGAACGGGCCGGCCACCGTGACGGGCGGCGGAGCGACGGCGGCGCCGCCGTTGAACCGCAGGAAGACACGCATGGCGAGCCAGGCGGTGCGCTTGTTGCCGTCGATCAGCGCGTGATTCCGGGCGACGGAATGCAGCAGCGCCGCCGCCTTCTCGTGCAGCGTGGGATACAGCTCCGCCCCGAACACATGGGTCCGGGGCCGCTCGATCGCGGAGACCAGGAGCCCCAGGTCACGCACACTGTGCTCGGTCCCGTTGACGGCCCGGGCGATGGCCAGCACCTCGTCGATCCGGACGTACCGCACCTCGGTCACTTCAGGTAGTCCATGATCTCCGCGTCGCTGACCATGAGCTCGGCCAGGACGTCGTCCACCTTCAGTTCGGAACGCTCCTGGGCCTCCCGGATGGCCTCGATCGCAAGCTCCTGCTTGCTGCGGCCCTCTCTGCGGGCACGCTCGGTGAGCTGCGCGTCGAGGTCGTCGGGGAGCCGGAGTGTCATCGCCATACAGAGATGATACCGCTCCGGTATCAGCCGCGCGGCAGAAGCCGGGAGGCCCGGCCACCGAAGTGGCCGGCCCCGGTGTGTCGGGCGTCAGACGCCGGCGCCCACCCGGGCCGCCGGCGCGTCGGCGGTCGCGGGGGTGATGAGGCGCGCGCGGTAGACGCGCAGGCGCAGGGTGCACCAGATACCGATCAGCGAGATCACCATCAGGGCCACCGCCGGCGGCCAGTACGCGCCGCCCGCGAGGGAGGACAGCCACACCGCCGTGACGGGGGCGAAGCCCGCGAAGACCAGGTTGCAGATCTGGTACGACAGGGAGATGCCGGTGTACCGCACGTGCGGGGCGAAGCCGTCCGCGAGGATCGCCGCCATCGGCCCGTACAGCGCCGACATCACGAGGCGCATGGCGAGCATCGCCAGATAGATCAGGACGACGTTGCCGGTGCCCACGACCATGAACTGCGGGATCGAGAGCAGCACCACGCCGGCGAGTCCGCCGACGACGACCTTGTGCGCGCCGATCCGGTCGCCGAGCAGCGACAGGAACGGGGTGACGACCAGTTCCAGGAACGCGGCGAGCGTGAGGCCGTTGAGCAGCATCGACTCGGACAGGTGCTGGTCGTCGGTGCCGTACGAGAGGAGGTAGCTCGTCACAACATAGTAGCCGCCGGTCGCGGTGGCCAGCGAGAAGACGCCCACCAGCACGGTCTTCCAGTCGTTGCGCAGCACCTCGGCGACGGGCAGCTGCGAGGCTCCCCCGCGCTTCCCGTTCTTCTTCTGCTGCTCGGTGTGGATGTCCTCCATCACCGGGGAGTCCTCCAGCTTGGTGCGCACGACCAGGCCGATGACGACGAGGAGCGCCGAGGCGAGGAACGGTACGCGCCAGCCCCAGCTGTCGAAGGCGGCGTCACCGAACAGGCTCATGAGGCTGAACATGCCGGTGGACAGGAGCGCGCCGACCGAGGAGCCGAGCTGGGCGAAGGAGCCGAAGAAGGTCGCCTTGCCCTCGGGGGCGTTCTCCACGGCGATCAGGACCGCGCCTCCCCACTCGCCGCCGATCGCGATGCCCTGGACGAGCCGGAGCACGATCAGCAGGATCGGGGCCAGCGGGCCGACCTGGTCGTAGGTGGGCAGCAGGCCGATGGCGACCGAGGCGATGCCCATCATCATGAGGGTGATGACCAGCGTCTTCTTGCGGCCGACGCGGTCACCGATGTGCCCGAACACGATGCCGCCGATCGGGCGCAGCAGGAAGCCGACGGCGAAGGTGGCGAAGGACGAGATGGTCTTCAGGGCCGTCGGCATGTCGGCGGGGAAGAAGACGTCGTTGAACACGATCGCCGCGGCGGTGGCGAAGGCGTAGAAGTCGTACCACTCGATGGAGGTTCCGGACAGGGCGGCGAGGGCCGTCCGGTACGGGCTCTGCGGTCGGCGGGCGGTGGTGGTGCGGTCCGACAAGGGGACCTCCGGCAGGTGAGTGCAGACGGGGACGTTGCAGCCAGTCGAGTTGGGGAGAAAAGGGGGGTACGGGGCCCGGCGGCCGGGCCACGGAAGGATCGTCCGGCCGCCGGGGAATCGGGGTCTGCCCGCCGGGTCAGCGGCCGGAAGCGGCCCAGGCGCGGCTGCCGCCGACCCAGGTCTCCAGGACGCGGACGCCGGTCAGCTCGTCGGCGGGCACGGTCAACGGGTCGGCGTCGAGGACGACGAAGTCGGCCAGCATGCCCGGGGCGAGCGCGCCGACCGCGTCCTCGCGGTGCAGGGCCGCGGCCGCCGCGCCGGTGTGGGCGTGCAGACCGGCCTCCACGGGCAGGCGCAGCGACTCGTCGCCGAGGACGGTGCCGAGCACGGTCCGGCGGGTCGCGGCGGCGGCGACGGCCTCCAGCGGGGCGGGCGGGGCGACGGGCGCGTCGGAGGAGAAGACGACCGGGACGCCGGCCTCGGGGCAGCGGCCCGCCGGGTTGTAGCGGTGGCCCATCTCGCCGATGGCGGTGAGGGTGCCGTCGCCGGTGCGCAGGTGGTGCTGGGGCTGCATGACCGGGACGACGCCGAGTTCGCCCATGCGGTCGATCTGCTCGTCGGTGGGCAGTCCGGAGTGCTCGATGCGGTGGCGCATGTCCTCGCGCGGGCGCTCCGCCTGGGCCTTCTCGATGGCGTCGAGCACCATGCCGATGGCGTACGGGGACTGGGCGTGGGTCGCCGTCTGGAGGCCGGCCGCGTGGGCGCGGCGGACGATCTCGGCGTACTCCTCGACGGAGTGGTAGAGCTGGCCGTGGTGGCAGCAGTCGGCGGCGTAGCCCTCGGGGAAGTAGGCCGTCCAGCCGCCGAGCGTGCCGTCGGCGTAGAACTTCACGCCCTGGATGCGGAAGTGGTCGTCGCCGAAGCCGCGCACCGCGCCGAGTTCCAGGGCGGTGTCGAGCAGCGCCGAGGTGAGGTAGGCGGAGACCCGCATGCGCAGCGAGCCGTCCGCGTGGGCGCGCAGGTACGTCTCCATCTCGCGGCGCGAGACCTGGGCGTCGCCGATCGTGGTGACGCCGGCGGCGAGGAACACCTCCTGGGCGCGCAGGAGGTGGTCGGCCATGATGTCGTCGGGCTCGGAGAGGTGGAAGTTCGGGCCGTGGTTGCCGATCTTGACGCCGGCCGGTCCGGTCAGCAGGTCGCAGGCGGCGTCCCAGAGCTGACCGTCGGGCTGCCCGTCCTCGAAGTGGCCGATGCTGCCGCCCTCGGGGGACGGCGTGTCCGCGTCGATGCGGCAGGTGCGCAGGGTGTGGGAGTTGACGACGCCGCCGTGGCCGGAGGCGTTCATGACGTAGACCTCGCGGTCCTCGGCGACGCGGTCCAGGTCGCGGCAGCTGGGGTGGCGGCCCTCGGCCAGGCGGCGGTGCTCGTAGCCGAAGCCGCGGACCGGGACGCCGGAGGGCAGGTCCCGGGCCGCCTCGCGCAGCACCTCGACCATGGTGTCGATGTCCGGGACGCGCTCGGGGCGCAGGTCGACCCAGGCGAGCGCCTGGCCGTACATGACGGGGTGGCAGTGGGCGTCGATGAAGCCGGGGTGGACCAGGCCGCCGTCGAGGGACAGTTCCTCGTCGGCCTGGCCGCCGAGCGCCGCGCGGGCGTCCTCGGCGGTGCCGACGTGCACCACGCGGTCGCCTCGCACGGCCAGCGCCTCGGCGCGGACCGAAGTGCCCGGGACGGCTACGGCGGCGCCGGTGACGAGGAGCGTGCGCTCGGGGGAGTCGGTGGGACGGGGCATGGCAGGCTGCTTTCGACCAGAACGTACAGGGCTCGCCGACAGACGATTCGGCTCGCAGAACGATAAAGAGCGAACGCCTGATTAACCAGAGGCTCCGGAGAAGAAGTTTTGTAAAGTTGGATCGCGCCTTGGGTTACGTATCGACTGCCCACCCCCGCCGGGGCGGCCGGACCGGCCCTCAGACGGCGTGCGGGCGGAGGTCGTAGCGCTCCTTGACGAGCTCCAGATGGAGCCAGCTCTCCACCTCGCGCACGGCGCCCAGGCCGCGGATCTCCTCAAGCGTGGCGCGTACGGCGTCCAACGACTCCGCGGTGATCGTGCCGACCGCTTCCGCCCGCCCCAGGCACGTCGAGAGGAAGGCCACGCGCGCGAACCCCGCGACGGTCTCGGCGACCTCCGCCGCCCGACCGGACACGCGCAGGCTGAACCCGCACAGGTAGCCCAGGCCGAGCATGTCGGGCCGCACCAGCGCGACCACCTTCGCCACCCCGCCGTCGAGCAGCCGCAGCGTCCGCGAGCGGGTCGCCCCCGCCGAGAGGCCGACTCGCCCGGCCAGCTCGGCGAACGGCAGCCTGCCGTCCTCCTCCAGCTCCGCGAGGATGCGCTCGTCCGTCGCGTCGAGCACGCCGACGGTCGGCTCGTCGGTGAGCAGGTAAGGGTCCTTGACGTGCCGCGTCGCCACCAGCGGATCCACCGCACGCACGCCGGCGAGGGCGCGGATGTGCTCGATCGTGCGCTCCAGCTCCCCGAAGCCCGCCGTGCGCAGCTCGGCCATGATGGCCCGCCGCCCGCTCGTCAGCGTCACGAAGGGCGCCTGCGGGAGCTCGGCCACCCGCCGCGCCACCTCACCGGCCGGACCGTGCGTGTCGATGGCGAGGTGCGCCGAGGCGGTGAGGGCGCGTACAGCCGGGTGCACGATCGCCACCACCCGCACGGCACCGGACTCCTGGAGCCTCTGCACCCGCATCCGGGCGGCCGGCCGGGACAGCCCGACACGCTGGGCCAGCGTCTCGTAGGTGAGCCGTCCGTCGCCCTGCAACTCCCGCACGATCGCCAGGTCGGTCTGGTCGAGCTCCACGTAGCGCCCCTCTTCGTTCAGCGGTGTCCGCCCATTCTGATCCCGCCGGGCAGGCCGTCCGGCTCCGGGCCCGCTCCGATCCGGAATCCCCCTTCCTCACAATCATCCCGTCCGAGGTGGACAACTGACACAGCCGAAACGTAAGTTTCTCGACGATTACACGATCGAATCATCGACGGAGGCTGACGTGACACGACCTGTAGCCGTGATCACCGACACGGGGGAGCTCGACCCCTCCCCCGGCGTGGAGCTGCTCACCGAGGCGGGCTTCGAGGTACGCGTCGCCGGCGGCACGGCCCCGGACGCGATCGCCGCCGCCGCGCACGACGCCGTGGCTCTCGTCGTCGGCTACGCCCGCGTGGACGGCGCTCTCCTCGACCGCCTGCCGCACGTGCGGATGCTGGCGACCATGTCCGCGGGCTACGACATGATCGACACCGCCGAGGCCGCGCGCCGCGGCCTGTGGGTGGCCAACCTGCCCGACTCGGCCACCGAGGACGTCGCCGTCCACGCGCTGGCCCAGATCCTCGCCCTCGCGCGGCGCCTGCCGCAGGCCGACGCCGTGGTCCGGGCCGGCGGCTGGAGCACCGACCTCGCCGAAGTGCCGCGGCGGCTGAGCGAGATGACGCTCGGCCTCGTCGGTCTCGGCCGGATCGCCCGGGTCCTGGCCCGCCTCGCCGCCCCGCTCTTCGGCCGGATCGTCGCCCACGACCCGCACGCCTCCGACTGGCCGGAGGGGGTCGAACGCCTCGACCTCGACACCCTGGCCCAGACCGCCGACGCCCTCTCCCTGCACGTCCCGTCCACGCCGCAAACCCGCGGCATGGTCGACGCCGGACTGCTCGCCCGGATGCGGCCCGGCGCCGTCCTGGTGAACGTCTCGCGCGGCGACCTCATCGACCCCGGCGCGGTCCTGGACGCCCTGGACAGCGGCCGTCTCTCCGGCGCCGCGCTGGACGTCTTCCCCGTCGAGCCGCCCGCCGCCGACGACCGGCTACGCAGTCACCCCCGGCTGCTGGTCTCCCCGCACTCCGCCTTCCTCTCGGACGCGTCGCTGCGCGCCTACGTCACCGAGCCGGCCGCGAACGTCATCGCCTGGTGGACCACCGGGCGCCCCCGTACCCCCGTCGTGACGCCGCAGCGGACCGCGACCGCCCCTCTCACCGACAGCACGCAAGGAGACCCCGCGTGACGGACATCCTGGACACCCCCGCCACCACTCAGGACGCGGACATCGCCGCCGAGGAACTGCGGCTGCGCCGCGAACTCGCGGCCGTCTACCGCCTGGTCGCCCATTTCCGTATGACCGACCTGATCTTCACGCACATCTCGCAGCGGCTGCCGGGCCCGGACCACCACTTCCTCATCAACCCGTACGGTCTCCTCTTCGAGGAGATCACCGCGTCCAGCCTGGTCAAGATCGACCTGGACGGCAACGCGGTGGAGCCGAGCCCGCACCCGGTCAACCCGGCGGGCTTCGTGATCCACAGCGCGATCCACAAGGCCCGCACCGATGCCCACGTCGTACTGCACACGCACACCAGGGCGGGCTGCGCCGTCGCCGCGCAGAAGTCCGGCCTGCTGCCCGTGAACCAGATGTCGATGGAGTTCCACAACCGCGTCGGCTACCACGACTACGAGGGCGTCGCCCTCAACCTCGCCGAGCAGGAGCGCCTGGTCGCCGACCTCGGCACCCACCCGGCGCTCATCCTGCGCAACCACGGCCTGCTGACCGTCGGCGACAGCGCCAAGCAGGCCTTCCTGCGCATGTTCTACCTGGAGAAGGCCTGCGAGATCCAGGTCACCGCCCAGGCTGGCGGCGCCGAACTCGTCCTGCCCTCCGACCAGGTGGCCGAGTACACCGCCCAGCAGCTCACCGGCGAGGGCGGCGCCTCCTCCGACTTCGAGGACCACGACGCGTACGACCTGGCCTGGGCGGCGCTGCTGCGGCTGGTGGAGCGGATCGCGCCGGACTACAAGGACTGACCGCCTCCGGCAAGGGCTCTTGCGCGGGGGCGACGACGCCGGCCACGCCGGCCCGCCCGTACGGCTTCCTCCGAACTTCGCGGCGCTCCGGGCCGGGGAGATCGCGGACGGCCCGGCCGCTGAGGACCTTCGCCGCGGTGCGGGGCATGACGACCGCGGACGGCGACGACCACCGGCGGCCGCGGTCGTTGCGACCAGGTGACCGACGCCGGCGTCCCTCGCGTGAGGACGGCGTGTACGACACCGGGCGCGGCCGGGCGGGCCTGGTGACGGGCCACGAAGGTGCCCGCCTCCAGCTCCGCCCGCTCGGCGGCGGCCGCGCGTGGGACGCGGACCCGGACCGCCTACGGCCGCTCGACCCGGCCGAGTCGCTGAGCTCACGTGTGGCCGGCGCCCACGCCCGTAGCCGTAACGGCCTGAGCGTCAGCGGCATGCGAGGCTCCCCACCTGACACGGCCGGGGAGAGAACGCCGGGTGAGCCCATCGGGATCAGCGGGCGCCGCGTCCGGCCCCCGGAGGGGCCGGACGCATCAGCCTGGACTATCGGCGCTGCAGGGACTTGACGTTGTCGCCGAAGGACCAGCCCTTCGAGCCGTCCCAGTTGAGGGACCACGTCATGAGGCCCTTGAGCGTGCCGTTGAACGTGTTCCACGCCTGGCCGACCTGGCTGGGCGCCATGTAGCCGCCGCCCGCGCCGGGCTGGGCCGGCAGACCGGGCACCTGCTTGTCGTACGGCACCTTGATCGTGGTGCCCTGGATGGTCAGGCCGCTGTTGAGGCAGGTGGTCTGGGCGGCGAAGCCCTCCACGGTGCCGGCGGAGTACGAGTCGCCGGAGCAGCCGTACATGCTGCCGTTGTAGTACTGCATGTTGAGCCACCACAGCCGGCCGTTGTCGACGTACTTCTTGATGATCGGCAGGTACGCGCCCCAGATGGACCCGTAGGTGACGCTGCCGCCGGTGACGTACGCGGTCTCGGGCGCCATCGTCAGGCCGAAGCCGTCCGGCATCTTGCCCAGCACGCCGTCGATGATGCGGATCAGGTTGGACTGCGAGGCGGACAGCGTGTTGATGTTCCCGCTCCCGGACAGACCGGTTTCGATGTCGATGTCGATCCCGTCGAAGTTGTACTTCTTGAGAATCGGGACGACCGTCTCCACGAAGCGGTCGGCGACCTTGCTCGACGACAGGTCGATGCCCGCGGCCGCGCCGCCGATGGACATCAGGAGCGTGGCACCCTTCGCCTTGGCCTCACACATCTCCGCGGGCGTCGACACCTTCACACCCGCGTCCATGCCGTCCTCCCACAGGACGGTCCCGTCCGAGAGGATCACCGGGAAGGCCGCGTTGATGACGTTGTAGCCGTGCTGGGCGATCCGGCTGTCGGTGATGGGGACCCAGCCCATCCCGGGGTGCACGCCGTTCGAGGCGCCGTCCCAGTTCTCCCAGTACCCCTGCAGCACCTTGCCGGCCGGCTTGGGCTTTGTGGCACAAGTGGCGTCACCCGGCGGGTCCGTGGGCGGCGGGGTGGTCGGCGGGTCGGTCGGCGGCGGAGTGGTCGGCGGGTCCGTGGGCGGCGGCGTGGTCGGCGGAGGCGTCGTGCCACCGGGACCGGTGAGCGACACGTCGTCCGCGAAGTACGCGGGCGTCCCGTACCACCCGTGCAGGTAGACCGTCACCGACGTGGTGTTCGCACCGGTGGTGAAGCCGACGCTGAGCTTGCTGTACGACGAGGAACTGGGCGTCCAGGTCTGCGGCTCGGCGGCCGCACCGGTGCCGCTGGCGCCGAGGTACACGTAATTGCCCTGGACGAAGGCGCTCAACGTGTACGTCGAGTCCGGCTGCACACTGACCGTCTGGCTGCACTGGGCGTTCCCCAGGCCGGACGGCGTGGCCTTCAGCGCGGACGAGCCGGAATGCACCGGGCTGCTGGTGACCTCGCCTGACCCATTGGCGCAGGACCAGCCCGAAAGCCCTTCCTCGAAACCGGAGTTGGCCACCAGGTTCGCGGCGTCGGCCGCGCCGGCCGAACCGGAACCCACCAGGGCGACGCATGCGCCGACGAGGACGGCGGCGCTCACCCCGGCGATCGTTCGGGTCAGGACGGGGGCCGAGTGCCCGTCACCTGCGCCCGGCAGCGTACGAATTCTCCGACGGAACATGCTGTGCTCCATTCTGGCGACATGCCACGGGCGTGAGCGTGCGGGAGGTGGGGCGCGGACGCGCGGCCCCGATGAACTGGAGAAATGCAGTCCGGCGATCGACGGGATCGTAGAAGGGGGGCCGCGGCCCGTCAATAGGTCTGGACCAAAGGTGCTCGACTGCCGGGGGCCCCGCTTGACGAAACTTGACAGACCGAGCACCGCCCGGCGAATCGCTTGCACACAGGCCCGGCACGGTGGGAGGGTGCCCGGTCCGGCGCCCTGATTGGACTGACCGTGGCCTGCCACCGACGCACGTAGACGGGGAGGTGCTCTGCGCGAACGCGCCCCGACTGCGCACCGAGCGTTTCACCGCTGGCGTCACTCAACTCGGCGAGAGCGCCGCAGCCGTCCGCCCGGGGGGCGTGTACGCCCAGGCCGGGCTCGCTGACGACGCTCCCTCACGACCGCGCCGTAGTCACCAACGACGCCGACTACGGAGCTTCAGCTACGCACGAGTCCGAGGGTGCACGAATCATGTGCAGCAAGCAGCCACAAGACAGGCTCCTGATCCGCGAGAGCGAGTCAGGGCCCTGAGTGATCTCCGGGGCCGGCTGGGGGCCGAGGGCGAGACCCCCCTTCCGCTCTGGTTCCACATGCCTCCCGATCGGGCTACGGGTGCGCTCCCCAGTTTCAGGTCAGCAGCCCGCCGATGGCCGTGGCGAGGGCTTCTCCGCTCTGCTGGACAGCGGTTCCGAGGACAAGCGCGGGCAGCGCCTGTGCGATTCCCCTCAGCGTGTGCGCCTGCTCGGCCGGAGCCGCAAGTGAATCGTCCGCGGTGCCCGCCATGGCTCTCAGAGCTTCCATGTGCTGCAGACCCGCCGCGTTGCGCTCCAGGTCCCCTCGGAACGCGGCGAGGAGGGCTCGTACGGCGTCGACATCGGTGACGCCGTTGGCCGATGCAGCCTGGTTCACATGGGAAATGTTCTGCCCGACGACGTTCTGGAGTGGGGCGTTGTTGTTGCCGCCGATGCTGATGCCCGTGCCGTGTCCCGACTCGGGTGTGGGGTCAGGTCGACGTCGTCCGATGGCCATCACTTTCCTCCTTGGCTGGTAGAGCCCTGACCGATGTTGCTGTTGCCGTTACCGACGATGTTCTGGATCGGAGCGTTGTTGTCGCCATAGATCTGGATGTTGTTGGTCACAGCAGCCACCTGCTGGTCGTAGGCGGTGGTGTCGACGCCCAGGTCCCGCAGGTAGGCAGCGACGGTGCGGAACACGCAGGTCTCCATGAGGACGACATGTCGCTTGGCGTCATCACTCTGATGCATGTCAGTGACTTCCTCGGTCGAGTACCGGTCCCGCAGGCTCACAGGATCCTCCTCCACGGCCCGATCCTCGGTGCTCCCTCCGAGTGCGATCCGGGCGACCAGGCGCCACAACGTCAAGGGGCCGACCGCCGCGTCCAGGAGAGCTTGGATCGTCACCCACCTGAGCAGCCGCACACCGCGCTTGCCGATGGGGGCTGTTGTCACCTTCAGCTCGTTGTAGAGCGGGGTCATGACGTGAGGCCGTACGGTGAGACGCAACTCGCCTGCCTCCAGAGCGGCGTGAACGAACACGCTCACCACCACCTGGCCGTCCCAGGTGATGCACTGCGCGCGCAGATAGCGTCGCGTCGGTTTGCTGGAGGGCGACTTACGACCCCGGTCAGTCAGGTCCGGCGCTTCCCCGGTCGCCTCCCGCGTCCGCTGTAGCCAGAGATGGGCCGGCAACCCGAAAACTTGCTCCATGGTGAATCCTGGCAGCGGGTCCGTGATCTCCCTTGCGCCCCGCCCCAGTTCGTCGAGTGCCGCCCCCACGCACCGCAGCAGTTCGGCCTCGCCGAAGGGCTTGACCGACGCGTCGGGGTCCATGGGTTTCAGAGGGATGTTGATGTGGGCGGCTCCCCAAAGGTCACGCCCGGCGCCGATAAAGTGCTGCGAGACGTCATAGGGCAGCTGGCGCCCCTCCTGTTCCTTCCCGATCTCCGCGAGTCTCCGAGTGGCCCTCGGCGCCGTCCACGGCAGCACGTCGCGGGAGATCCGCTTGCGACTCAGGACAGACAGAGCGGACCTCGCCACCAACCGGTCCCCGACGTACACCACTGCCATCCCAGCAAGTAGGCCGACCGGCGCCGCGGCCAGCCCGAGCCTCGCCTCCGGCACCGGTCCATACGGCACCAACGCCAGCATCCACGGAGCGACGAGAGGCAGATACGCCAACCACGGGCGGCGGGCCAGCCGACTGTTGAGCTTCTTCTTGCGCTGCGCTCGAAACGCCGCCCACCTCATGGTGAGGGCGGTCAGGACCGCAGTTATCCAGATCGCCGTCGCCCACGGAGAGACATACCCGGCCGCCGACAGGAGCAACAGGAAGCAAAGACGCCGTAGCCACCGCCCGCGCCGTGCACGCAGGCTGTGCGCCACCATCGGGACAAGATCGAACCCATACGACGGCACAGGCACCGGCGGGCCGTTCAGCACATGGTGGACAACCCATTGCGCCGTCGGCTCGCCCAGCGGAGGGCAATCGTCACTGCCTTCCAGGTAAATGGGCCTGCGTGTACTACGCCGCGGCTTCTTCGGAGCCGCGTTCTTCCCCCGAAACTTGCGCCACCACGCCTTAAGCTCCTTCACTCGATCCGGCCGCGCATAGACCGCCTGGCACAGTAACCGCGTCACCTCAGTGACAGTCGGATCCACCTCCGCAGGACGAGGCGTGTCGGCCGCCGGGGCAGCCCACTGGACGGGCACACCGGGCCACCCGTCCGTGCGCGCCCCCTCCTGCTGCCTCTTCTCCCGAGCTTTGGTACCCCAGGCGATTCCCATGCCGCTCCCCCGTTCGCTCGTACGGCGGGCATCTTCACGACGAACGGCGGAAGTCGCCAGAGCACAAAGGCGACATTGCGCGTAACAGGCCGGGAGACAGGTAGATTGACCGAAACCTGATAAGGCAAGCCGGACGAAGCCGTCCATTCCGCAAAGGCACATGGAGGCGACCCGGGCCATCACAACCACCACCGCTGCGATACCGACGAGTCGTCTGCTGAAACGGCTGGATGTTAGCCGCGCGTTGAGACGATAGGCACTGCCGTCTCAGCAAAACCCCCAGGTCAGACGCCCGACTTCACCGGCTCCAGAATCGCCACGCACTCCACATGATGCGTCATCGGAAAAGCATCATCCGGAAGGGGAGCTGACATACCCGCAGGTCAGGCATTGCTTTCGGTGCGCCTAGCGGGCTGTGCGGGCACCGACAGCGTCAAACGAGCGTCTCGCCTCATCCCGGCTCCGACTGCGGGACAGGTCAACGAGCGCCAGCGTTGGAAGACATTACCGACGGCCCCTGGGGGAGAGTCTGCACCAGAGGCTTGAACGTGGCGTCGCCACGACCAAGATCCGTCCCTGGTCCTCCGCAGGCTCCCCTCCTTTACACCGCGAGGCTGCGGACTCGTGCCCTGGTGAGTGCGACGTAAAGCGAGCGGTGGGCTTCGTCGGCGGGGTCGAGCCCCTTCCGGAGCACAGCCGCGTCGGACTCTTCCAGTCTCACCCCGACCCTGTCCCACTCCTTGCCCTTCGCCTGGTGGCATGTCAGGCCGGGAACGAGTCGCTTATGCGCGTCCTCCAGCCGTATGCGCAGGTTGCCGAGAGCCTTGCGCGGTGTCCGCTTCTGGCTCTCCGGCCGCTCGATGTGCGTCTTGGTGACCACGCTGTCCGCCAAGGCGGTCCAGATTTCGCCGAGGTCATCCTGGCTCGCCAGGCGCTGAAGAGCAGCCTGTAGGTCCGGACGCAGCTGCTCGAACGTTTCGGCTTCTTCGATGCCCAGGGTAGTCCGGGCGTCGGTGAGGAACGCGGCAGGCAGGCCGAAGGAGCTCTGGGTGAGTTCGTTGAGAAGCAAGGTGCACACGGCTTCCTGGAACGGTCCTGACGGCTGCTTGACGGCCAGGGGGAGGACATGGGGGTCCCCGTCCCACAGCGTCTTCCACCGCCGTGCGAGGACGACATCGACGTCACGTGCCACCCCCGCGGGAAGGACCACGCGCTCTCTACGGCGCAGTAGACGTGCCAGTGACGCCTGGTCACTGCTGTCGTGCCACCTGAACGATGTCTGAAGTTCGCCGCGTTCGAATCCCAGTAGCTCGATGAGCCGGCGCACGCTCTCCGGGCGTGCGCCACGAAAGGCGTAGAGGGCCTGCCAAGGGTCTCCCACCAGAGTGACGGCGAGTCCCGCTTCCGCCGCGGTGCGGATGATCTCCACGTCCAGATCGTTCGCGTCGTAGACCTCGTCGACAAGCAGGGACCTGATCGTCCTGGCGAAGTAGGTCGACACGTGGGCGCGGATACCGTCAATGCCGAGGGCCCCGTGCAGGACCTCACGTACGTTCTCGTGTGTACACCATCCTCTGTTGACCGCAGCGGCGAAGTCCGCTGGCCTTATGTGGTTGTCCGGCTTCGCCTCTGGCAGGTAGGTGGTGCTGACCTGGGTGCCCGCCAGGCGGAGAGCGGGCTTCGCGGTAGTGCGGATGGTGGGAAAGTGCGTCCGCCATGTGTCCAGCACCTCCAGTTCCTCGTGGCCGCCTGGCCACTGGAGGAACCCAGACCGCAGGAGGTGGGTGAGTAGGTCGTTCAGGATGGTGTCGAGCGTGACGATGCGATGGGGCCACGCCAGGGCCGAAGGACCCCACTGTCGAACCACGCGGCGACGTATCTCCTCGGTGGCCGAGCGAGTGAAGCTGACCGCCACGACCGCTCGGTGATCGATTGTGCGCGCGAAGCGGTGCAGGCCGAACCGCTGGTGCGAGACGGTCGTCTTTCCGGAGCCGGGAAATGCCTCTACGTAGACAAGGCGGTCAGGGCTTGCGGCGGTGAGGAGTTGTTCCGGCGTGAGAGCGCGGGTGCCAGGCCAGCGACTACTCATCGTCAACCGTCATCCGACGTGTGGCTGTCGGCCAGCTCCCGAGGGAGGGCCGCCAGTATCGGAGTTCCTCCCATGGCGGTGCATCCGGATCCGGCGCGTCAGAGTCCGGAGGGTCCGGGATCGGTTCGTCCCCGCTTGTTTCCGCCCACTCCCTCTCTTCCCTCTGCCAATCGTCCGGCCAGTGAAATTCCTCAGCATCATCAACCTGTTGCTCGTCCGTGTTCCGTTCGCCGTCCAGCACGAGCCAGTCCGGCTCATCAATGGACTCATGGGGGTCGGTCTCATCGGCCGGGGCGGGCGGGTACATGAACTCGAACAGCCGCCGGATGTGGTCGGGCACGATCGGAAGGCTCGACGCCTGCTCGGGACCTGCTTCGTTGGCCTCTGCCAGGAGGCCGGCGAAGGCAAGCGCAAAGTCGCCCTTCTTGCTGGAACCCCGCCCTGCCGGAACGCCGGGCTGCCCGTCCTTGCCCTTCCGCGCGCTGCGGAACAGTTCGTACACCGTCCGGGCCGTCACGAGCGGCTCGTCCAGGTCAGCCTCGCGCAGAGCCGCCGCGATCAAGTGCTCGTTACCCTCGGTGATCGACGGTTCCAAGGTCGGATGGCTGACGAAGGCATCGACGACCGAGGGGTCGTGGTCAGGAAGCCAAGTCGGCTTCTTGTGCTCCTTGCTCTCGAACGATTGATCGCTGTCGACGAGGATCGCCAGTTTGGTGCACAGTTCCTTGCCCCGAGTTGCCAAGAGATGCACCGGCCACTGCCCGACCTTCCATCCCATGTGCACAATGCTGAGTGCGTCGATGAATGCGTGCTTGCGCGCGTCCCCTCCGGCCCAGGTCCTGCCAAACTCCCTTAGGACGGCGGCGTCGGTGACCCCCTCAACCAGGACGAGGCGGTCGGCGAAGAGGGCGGCGGACCGACTCGCGTCCAGATGGAGCCGTGTCTTCCGCAGCGTGATGTCGCGGTGCTTCGCCGGCACGACGTCGGCGACGGTGCGGCACACTCTCCCTTGCGCCGTCTGGCGCACGACGACGAGTTCCTCGGGGGCGCAGGATGTGATGACGTCCGTCGCATGGCTGGAAAGGATGACCTGCAGCTCCGGCCGCTTCTTGACGGTTCTACGCAAGTACCGGACGAGAGCGTGCTGCAACTGCGGGTGGAGGTGCGCCTCAGGCTCCTCAATGACGACCGTTGCATGGAAGGGCTTCGTACCGAAGAAGGAGTCCTCCTCCGACTCGGCATCAGCCTGTGCCTGTTGGAGGTTCCGGGTCGCCTGCTGGATCTGCTCAATCTCTGTGGGGGGCGGCTGGTCGGAAGCATCCTGGTGAGACCGGGCGGTGTCCTGGGGAAGTTCGGTGGAGTCCGGTATCGCTGCCAGGATCACGGCGATATGCAGCAGGTTGACGTACCCCAGCCCGGACACTTCAAGAGGCCGAGCAAATCTGCGTCCCTCCATGACAGCGAGCATGACTTCCAGCACGCGAGCCAAGTAGGTATCGTCGATGACCTGCCCACGTATGTACGACCACTGGCGACTCACCCCAGCCGACAGGTCCGTGAGGTAGCCGCCGATCCTCTTCTCGACGGCGTCGATGATGCTCTCCTTGGCCAGCTCCTCGAGCATCTGGGAGGCCCGCGCCCGGAGCCCCACGAGGTTCCGGGTGCCGTTCAGGCGCTGCTGTTCAGCACGGAGCAGCTCAACCAGGATCCGTGCCTCGCGGCGCGCCAGTTCGTCCAGAGGATGACGCCAGGCCGGCAGGTAGATCAGCTTGTACGGGTCCAGGTCCAAGGACCTGCCGTGGGCCGTGTCAATCTTCGGGGTGACGCTGCCGAGCCTGCGACTCAGCGTGACACCCCAGGTCTGAGCGACATCCCCAAGGCGCTGGTGGCTGACCTCGTGCAACTGACGTCCGAGACGACCTTCCCCGGTGAGGCTATCGCCCAGCCGGTACTCCACCTTGATGGTGCGGGTGGACCTCTCGGGTGCGAGCGTGGCGGAACCGTACCTCGGCAGGGTTGGGAAGCGAGAGCCGGGATGAGAAAGGTAGAGCGCATCCGTGAGCGTTGTCTTTCCGGCGCCGTTGGCTCCGATCAGCACGCTGAAACGGCCAGGTAAATGGCAGACCATCTCGCCGTCTGCGCTCGCCCGAAACCCGCTCACTGCGATACGACTCAGGTGCACCATGCCCCCCATGGACAAGAAGTACGTGAGTAGCCATCATCACCCCGAGCACTGACAACACTCTTTCCCTTGCGATCACTTGCGGTCTGGACCTGCCTGAGTTCCATCGAACACAGGACGGCTCCACGCCCCCCGCCCGGCAAAATGATCTTCCTGACAGTCCATCCAAGGACACTCGACACAGGCCGACCGCGAGCGTCCACCTGAGCAGGCAAACGCCTCTGCCCCGTCCGTGCCGGACGAGACAGAGGCTCGCTCATGCGGCGCCGGTCAGCGGAACATCCATGCGCTCCCAGGCCCCGAGCACAGCCTTGTGGGCGTCCGGCTGCAGGTGGGCGTAGCGCTGGGTGGTCTGGAAGCTCTCGTGGCCGAGGAGGTGCTGGACCTCGTAGAGGGAGACTCCCTTCTGGACGAGCCACGAGGCGCAGGTGTGCCGCATGGAGTGGGGCGGATAGTGCGGGACGGGGAGCTGCTCACCGTCGGTGTCGAAGTAGTGGGCGTTCTCGATGGCCGGCCACCAGGTCTGGCGGCGCCAGTTGCCGTCGTCGAGGCGACGGCCGGCGCGGCCCTTGGTGATGGTGGTGAAGACCAGGGCGTCGCGGTCGAGCGGGTGGATGTGCTGTTCGAGGGCGTCCAGGACGTGTGGCGGGAGCGGGACCTCACGGCGGCTCCTCGAACTCTTGGGGTACTCCTTGATGCCGCTCTTGGTGTTGACCTCCACCACGAACAGGCGGGAACGGCGCTGGTCGATCCGATGGCGGTGCAGGCCGGCGAGTTCGCCCCAGCGCAGGCCCGTGTAGAAGCCGAGCAGGCACATGGTGCGCCATGGGGCCGGGAGCTCGTCGACGATGCTCTGCGCCTGGTCGAGGGTGAACCATTGCGGGGGCTTGATCGCGATCTGCGGCAGGTCGATGTTCCGGCAGGGGCTGACCGCGATGACATCGTCGTCGTCGGCCGCACGCATGATGGACGACAGCAGGTTGTACGCCCTCTTGATCGCCGAGGCGCCAACCCCCTTCTCGACCAGTCCGCGGATCCAGCTCTGGACGTCCATGCGGGTGACGGCCCGCATCTCCCAGTCGCCCCAGTGGGGCAGCACGTGGTTCTTGATGCTGGAGGCGTCGCCGCGCAGCGTGTGGGGCTCGGCGACGCGGGCCTGCCACCAGCGGGCGTGCCACTCGTGAAACGCCATCTCGCCCGCTCGGGGGTCCCTCATGCTTCCGCGGGCGAACTGGGTCTCCATATCTGTACCCCAGGCGCGGGCCTGCGCCTTGAGGGGAAACGACTCGCTGAACCGGTCTCCAGCCCGGTTGCGGACGGTTGCCTGCCATTTGCCGGACTTCAGCTTCCGGAGGTACGTGGTTCCGGTCCTTCCTGTTTCTCGTATGGACGGGCTTGGTCCTGGTCAGCGGCGGCGCACCGGCGGCGCGACCGCCCTGCTGTTGATGAAGTCGTCCAGGCTCGCGGCGGGGACGCGGACGCGAGAGCGAGCCGGTCCTGTGCGCAGGTCGACGACGGGCAGCTCGCCCGCGGCGATGAAGCGGTAGACCGTTCGGCGGTCGACGTCCAGGGCTGCGGCAACGGCAGGTATGGACAGCAGGCGCGGGGCCATAGGCGGTTCCTTTGCGGGAGAAAGAGCGACGAGAATTAAGAGATCTACCTGGGACGGGGGCAACAAGCCCAGCAGTTGCTGCGCGATCGCCGAATAGGTCATCTACGTACGGCCGGAATCTCCGAGCGGAGCAGAAGAGAAAACGAGCGGGACTACGTGTGCGCGGCAGGGAACCTGAAATCGGCGCGTAGGCGGATCAAGTAAGGCGTCCTCTGGGGATGTGGGCAGACTTCTGGCAGGGACCGGCACGACAGGCGTTCCGGGACCCCCAATGATCCGGAGAATCCCCGGTTTCGCTAACCGGGGATCGTCGGCTATATTTCGCCCACCCCGGCCTCCCCTGGGGGGCATGAGGGGGTCGGCGAGGAGGTTCTGCGGGGCGATTCCGAGGGCTGTGGCGATGGCGACGAGGTCGTCGATGTCGCAGCGGCGGACGGTGCGTTCGATGCGGGAGAGCGCGGTGAAGGTCATGGGCCGGCCGAGCGTGGTGACGCGGGCGGCGAGCTGGCGCTGGGAGTAGCCGCGGGCGGTGCGGGTGCGTTCGATGGCGTGGGCGGCAGCGTGTCCGGCGGGTCCGATGGCGAGGGGGCGTGGCGGCATGGGTGGTGTTGTAGCTTGCGCGCCGGCCGGTCCGGAAGGGTATTCCTGTCTGCCGTGAGCGATGCGAATCACGCGGCAATTTCCGGCGGCGATTTCGGTGACCGGGAATCCGGCCCTACAGTTGCGGCCGACGCGGCATGCCGACGGGCTGTACCGAATTCCAGCGCAAAGTCTGGACTTCTGCGCACCAGGTGTGGCTGTGTTGGCCATGCACCCGGCGCCGCCGGATTCCCCTGACCTCTCCTGAAAGGTGGTCGATCGCCATCGCCCGTATCCGCACCATCAAGCCCGAGGCGTTCTCGTCCGAGTCCCTCGCGGCGGTGTCCCTGTCCGCCGAGCGGACCTTCTTCGGGCTGCTCACCCAGGCCGACGACCAGGGCCGGTTCCGCGACCAGGCCGCCGTCATCGCCGGCCAACTGTGGTCGCTGCGCCGCGAGCACGGCCCGGAGGCGGTCGAGGACGACCTCATCCAGCTCGACGGCGCCGGGCTGATCTGCCGGTACGCGGGCGGGGACGGCAAGCGGTACCTGCACATCGTCACCTTCGCCAAGCACCAGAAGATCAACCGACCCAGCGGCGTCCGCACTCCCCCGTGCCCGCACCACGATCTCGGGATTCCGCGCGAGCCCTCACCGCAGACGCAGGGAGCTGTTGTGGAGTCCTCCGCGAGTCGTCAGGGAGGACTCAAGGAGCCCTCCGTGAACTACGAATCCGCAGGTCAGAGCCGATTCCGTGAGCACTCATCGCATCCGCACGGAGGGCTCGCCGAGCCCTCCGTGAGCCCTCACCGTCCGGATCTAGGACCTAGGAACAGGGATCTAGGATCTACCCCGTTGGGGGGCGCAAGCGCCCCCGCGCCCGACTCGGACTCGACGAAGGACCTGATCGGCGAGTACGCCGCCGGATGCCCCCACCGCCCGCCGCAGGACGTGCTCAGCCACCTCGGCCGCGAGGTGAAGAAGCTCCTCGCCGAGGGCATCTCGCCGGACCACATCCGCGCCGGCCTCGCCCGCCACCGCGCCAAGGGCCTGCACCCGAGCACCCTGCCCAGCCTCGTCCACGAGGCCATGAACGCCGCCCCGGCCGCCGCTGCCCACCAGCCGTGGACCAACCCTGCCGACACCGCCGCTGCCTACGGAGGCGACCTCTGACCACCTCCACCCTCACCCGCGATCCGCAGCAGCCCGCCCGGATCACCGGCCGACTCGGCGACATCCTGGCCCAGCGCGGCATCGCCCCCGACGCAGCCGCCCAGGAGCCAACGCCCGAACCTGTCACCGCACTGCAACAGGCGGAAGCCCGCATCCCCGCCCGCTTCCGCCACGCCCTCGCCAACCATCCCCAGGTCACCGCCTGGGCGGACGCGATCGCCCGCGCCGGACGCCCCGGCCCCGGCGGCGCACCGGGCATCGCGGAGGGGCCCTCCCTGCGGATCGTCGGCCCGACCGGCACCGGCAAGACCCACCAGGCATACGGCGCGATCCGCACCCTGCTGGCCGCCGGGGTCCGCCTGCGCTGGGAAGCCGTCACCGCCGCTGACCTGTACGCCCGCCTGCGCCCACGCCCCGGTTTCGACAGCGAGCGTGACCTGCAGAGCCTGATGCGCTGCCCGCTGCTGCTCCTGGACGACCTCGGCGCGGCAAAGACCAGCGAGTGGACCGAGGAGCTCACCTACCGGCTGATCAACCACCGGTACGACCACCTGCGCCCCACCCTGATCACCAGCAATCTCACCACCGACGCCCTGCGGGCGGCCCTCGGCGACCGCGTCGCCTCTCGCCTGGCCCAGATGACCGAGCGCGTCACCCTCGAAGGCGAGGACCGCCGCCGTCAGAAGCCCGTCGCCTGACCCCGACAGCGCCCATCCCGCCCCCTTGCACCACACCGGAGATTCCTGCTCTTGCCCTCCCCTGTCCCGATACGCCCCGCCTTCGAACGGCGAGGCCGTCCCCTCCTCAGGGGGATCACCCTGATCGCCGCCGTCGGCTTCGTCCTCTCCTACGACGCCCTGCGGCAAATGGCCGTCGCCGCCCACATCAGTGGACCGCTGACCTACCTCTTCCCCCTCGTCATCGACGGCTTCATCGCGCTGGGCGTCACCGCCCTGCTCATCCTGCGCACCGCCCCTCTCCGCTCCCGCCTGTACGTGTGGACGCTCGTCACCCTGGCGACCGGCGCCAGCATCTGGGCCAACGCCCTGCACGCCATCCGCCTGAACGAACAGGCCCGCCTCCACCTCAACAACGCCACCGTCGGCGCCCTGTCCGCCATCGCCCCACTCGCCCTCGCCGGCGCCGTCCACCTCTACCTCGTCATCAACCGCCACCTCGCCGCCAACAAGGCGATGGCGGCCGAACCGCCAACCGCCAAGGCACCCAGTGGCGGACCGCCACCGCCCGCTGCCAAGTCCGCCGCCACCGCCATACCCGCTAAGCAGCGCCTGGTGCAGCCGACCGCCACGCCAGAGCCGAAGCCGCCCGCCGCACCGGCTTCCCCCGCCACGACCGCCACGGCGCCGCCTCCCGCCACCGCCACACCGCCGAGGAAAGCGACGCCAAAACCTGGCGGGCGCAAGGCCAGCGCCCCTGACGCGTACCTCCTGGAGCTCGCCCGCCAGATGCGCTACGAGACCGGCACCGTCCGCCGGACCGACCTGGAGCGCACCGCCCGTGCCCAGGGCTACACCGTCGACAGGGCCCGGGCCCAGAAGGCCGCCGACACCGTCCTGGAAGAAGCGGCCACCACCAAGAATCTGGCGGCCACCGCCTGACACTCCTGTCACCCCATGCCTACACGGGCGCCCCTCCAGCACTCACTCCGAAGGAACACCCTGATGCACGACAGCCACACCGAGGCCCCCACCAACCAGCCGTTGGTGGCCACCAACCCGGCCCCGGGCGGAGCAAGGTATGGCGTTGGACCGTCCAAGGGCCGGTCCCACGCGAAAGCCTCCGCCCCGGGGGTGGCGGAGGCAGGTCCCCGGCGCGAGGGCGCACCGGAGCCAGGGGGCGTGCGTGCCGCCGACGAGGCCGCGCTGCACCGAGTCGCCCGCCGCCGCGCCCGCCAGGACGTGCAGCGTCGAGAGCGTGTCGACGTCCGCTACAGCATCGACGAGAAGCAGGCGATCCTCGCCGAAGCCCGCCGCCACAACCTGGCCGGCGCGCACCTCGTCGGCGCCATCGTCATGGCCCACCTGAACGGCGACCTCGCCCTGCCCGACCAGCGCACCACCGCCGACGACCTGATCGATGAGTACGCCGCGCTGCGTACGCAGCTCGCCAGGATCGGCACGAACGCGAACCAGATCGCCCACCGGCTCAACGTCGGCGGCGAGGCACATCCTGTGGACGCCGCCGTCCTCGCCAAGGCCCGCCAGCTCGTAGCGGCGGTGCAGCAGGCGGTCTCGGCGGTCGACACCGCCGCCGACGTGACTGCCACGAACCGCCGGGCGGCCTGATTGATCGCCAACATCGTCAAGCCCGGCCACAAGACCCGGGGCGTCCTGAACTACCTCTACGGGCCCGGCCGCGCCAACGAACACACCGACCCCCACCTCGTCGCCTCATGGGACGGCTTCGCCCCCGACCCCGGCCGCGACCCCGACGCCACCCTCGCCCAGCTCGCCGACGTCCTCGACCTGCGGGTCAAGCAGGCCGGCCCGAAGGCGCCGAAGAACCACGTCTGGCACTGCTCGATCCGCGCCGCCCCCGAAGACCGCCACCTGACCGACGACGAGTGGGCCACCATCGCCCGCCGCGTCCTCAACGCCACCGGCATCGCCCCGGCCGACGACCCCGACGCCTGCCGCTGGGTCGCCGTCCGCCACGCCGACGACCACATCCACATCGTCGCCACCAAGGTCCGAGGCGACCTCCGCCCGCCGAGGAACTGGAACGACTTCCTGCGCGCCGACAAGGAACTCGTCACCATCGAGAAGAAGTACGGGCTCCGCCAGGTCCCGCGCGGAGACCGCACCGCCGCCAAGCGCCCCACCCGCGCCGAGCATGAGAAAGCCCGCCGCACCGGGAACACCCGGACCTCCCGCGAGCACCTGCGCACCATCGTCCGCACCGCCGTCTCGGCGGCCACGACCACCGAGGAGTTCTTCCACCTCGTCGAGGGAGCCGACGCCCTCATCGACGTCCAGTACTTCCCCTCCGGGGACGTCCGCGGCTACAAGGTCGCCCTCGACGGCGACACCAACGCCCAAGGCGATCCGGTGTGGTTCTCCGGCTCCACCCTCGCCGCCGACCTCTCCTACCCCAAGATCGCCGAACGCCTCACGACCGCGGAAGCACCGCCTGCCAACCAGACCGAAGCCCCGGCCTGGCGACGACTCACCATCGCCGTCGACCGGACGCCCGACTACCTCGACCATGGCGAGGACCAGGCCGGACAGGCTCACATCGCCGTCCTCGCCGAAGTCCTCGACGCACTCCCCCTGGTCGCACCTGTCAGCCTCCAAGCCCAGCTGGTGCAGGCAGCCACGGCGTTCGAGTGCGCCGGCCGCTCCCGCATTGGCGCCCACCATCAGCAGACCCAGGCCACACGACGAGCGGTGAAGGCCATCCTGCGCGTGCCCCCGCCCAGGGACGGAGCCCTCCTCGCGACCGTACTCGACGCCCTCCTCCTTGCGGTCATCGCCGCCCAGCACTGGCACCGCATCCGCAACCACACCCAGCAGGCCGAAGCCGCCCGACGATCAGCCGAGCACCTCCATGTCGCCTACAGGAACGCAGCCGCAGAGACTGTGGCCGTGATCCACCACCGGGGTCAGCGCCTCACCCGACCGATCGTGGAACGGCAGGCCGCCACGGTGCGCCGAGCGCTGCCCGAACTGGCCGAGCAAATCCTCGCCGAACCTGCCTGGCCCGCCCTCGCCACCACCCTCAACGACGCCACGGCAGCCGGTCACGTCGACCCCGCCGCACTCCTCGCCCAAGCCGCCCGCCACCGCGAACTCGGTACCGCCACCAGCCTCACCGAAGTCCTCATCTGGCGCCTCAGGCGCCTTCCGGATCTGGCCGTCGACAGGCTGCCGCCCGACAAGACAGTAGGCGGAGTTCGGCCTGGTCCCGCCACACTCACGCCCAGGGCGGCACAGTCAGACTCCCTTCCAAGGAGCCGTTGACGCAGACCCCACCGCGAGCAGCGCATCCGCATGCTCACTGGGTGAAAATCGCTCGCGTTCCGCTTCGGCGCCCACTCGCCCCGATGCTGAGAAGGTAGACCGGATCACGCTCAGTCGATCTTGCCCTCCAGCAGCTCCAACGCCTCCCCCCACCGGAAGCGGTCCGCTCCCCCGCCCGCCTTGGGCCGGTGCGGCTCGTACGACCCGACCAGCACGCCCATCTCCCGCAGCTGGTCCAGGTTCCGGCCGTAGGCCGGGTGTGTGGCCATGGCTGCGTTCACGTACGGCAAGACGACCGTCGGGATGCCGATCCCGTACGCCTCGCACAGGATTCCCAGCGCGAGGGTGTCGGCGATGCCGGCGGCCCACTTGTTGATCGTGTTGAACGTGGCCGGCGCGACGGCGATGGCGTCGGCAGGCGGGAGCGGGCGCGGGTCGCCGGGACTGAGCCAGGCCGAGCGGATCGGGTAGCCGGTCTGGGCCTCGATCGCCTCGGTGTCGAGGAAGCCGAGGCCCTGGGGTGTGGCGATGACGCCGACGCCCCAGCTCTGCTCTTGCGCGGCGGTGATCAGCTTGTGTGCGTCGCCCGCGATGCCGGCGGCGCAGACGACGACGTAGAGGAAGGGCTTCCTCGGATGGTCGTTCACTGCCCGTCTTCCCTGTCCGCGGTCAGGAGCCTTGCGGCTTCCTCGGCGCAGCCCCACGAGAGGGTGACACCGGCGCCTCCGTGCCCGTAGTTGTGCACGACCACGGTGCCGTCCTCCGTCCGCTCTGCTTCCACCCGGACCCGGGCCCGGGTCGGTCGGGCGCCGATCCGGTGTTCCAGGATGCGGGCCTGGGCGAGACGAGGTTCGACCTCGGCACAGCGGGTGAGGATGCCGACCGCCGCCTTGTCGTCGGGGCCGAGGTCGCCTTCGCCGTCGATGGCGATGCCGCCCAGGACGACGGTGTCGCCGTGAGGGTAGAAGCACAGCAGGTTGGGCGAGAGGCCGGTGTCCTCGGAGAAGAACTCGGTGAGCCCCGGGTTGGTGACGACGATGTGCTGGCCGCGGATGGGACGAACGCCAGGGTCCGGGAGCAGATCCTTGGCACCCAGGCCCGTGCAGTTGACGATCACGGCAGCAGGGCTGGCGTCCGCGAGCGAGGCCAGGCGCCGCTGCTCGACCGTTCCTCCAGCAACGTCGAGCCGGCGCAGGAGGTAGGCGAGGTAGGTGGGCATGTCGATCAGCGGCACCGTGAACCGGTAGCCGACCGAGAACCCGGCCGACAGTTCGGCCAGCTCACACGGCCGAAAGCCGGGCAGGGTGGTGGCCCAGTCCGGCGGCGCCTCGGCCGTGTGGGACGCCTCGATGCCACTGGTGAGCCGGACGCCCGTGGACGGGTCCTCCGCCAGCTGGCGGAAGATCTCCAGGGACCGGCGCCCCCACTGGTCGACCTTGTCCTTCGGCTCGACCAGGTACGGCCCCCACATCGCCCCGGCCGCCAGTGACGTGACGCCCGGCACCTGCTCGGCGATCACGTGCAGCAAGGCTCCGGCCTCGGCGAGAACGACGGCGGTGGTGAGACCCGCCACCCCAGCACCGACAACGACAACGCGCTCCCCTGCGGTCACGTCTCTGACCCTAGAGGTCACGCTCCGACGCCGCAGGCACACCGAGAAAATCGACTGCCATCGGCGCGGCGAGACGGTGCGGGTACACACTGCCCTGGGTCTCTGACACCGCGCGGTGATCCTTGTGCACCCGGGTGCCCTGCTCACGTATCGTCGCCAAGGTGACCAACGCGCATGTGGCGAGCAGGCACCGCCTTCCCTCCCATGATCTTGCGGAACTGATCAAAGAGTTCGACCTCGGGGACGTCGTCGACTGGCGTCACCTGACCGACGGCCTCATGAACGTGAACTGGCAGCTGGACACGCCGCGCGGGGCCTTCGCTCTCAAGCGGGTCACGGATGTGCCGCTCGACAGGTTGCGCCGCAATCTTGCCGTGCTGCCAGCCCTGGCTGAGGCCGGCATTCCGGTGATCGTCCCTGTGGTGGGCTCGTCGGGTGGGATCGTGGTCGAGGCCGGTGGGAGCGGGTACTGCCTGTTCCCATGGGCCCGAGGAGCGCACGTTCGTGGCGTTGACCTCCCCGTCGCTCGGGTGCGGCGGCTCGGCGCAGTCCTCGCCGAGCTCCACCTGGCGCTCGGGCGCGCCGCCGAAACCGGAGTCCTCCCCGCTGTTCCCGACAGTCTCACCGCGGACGTCGTCACGCCGGAACGGGCGTCGGAGAAGGCCGACCGGCTCGCCACTGCTGCGCGGGCCCACGGTTCGGGCGACTCCTTCGACGCGGCGGCGCTCGACGCCCTCGCCAAGCGTCGGGTGTTGCTCGCCAAGTACGCGGCCCTGCGCCCTGAGGGAGACGTTCCCGCAGGGCCGTACGGCTGGACGCACGGCGACTTCCAGTACCGGAACCTCCTCTGGGCCGACGGCGATCTGACGGCCGTCCTGGACTGGGACCGGCTGGGCGTCCGCCCGTACGCCGAGGAGGTCGTCCGGACGGCACAGGTGCAGTTCGGGGTAGAGGGCGTCTTCGGCCTGGAGCGGGTGGCGGCCTTCGTGAGCGGCTACCGGTCGGTGATCCCGTTGGAGCCGGCCGCGCTGCTCGACTCCGCACGTCGCCTGTGGTGGAAGCGGATGACAGACTTTTGGCAGCTCGAGTTCCACTACGACCGGGGTGACCACTCCTGCGACGACCTGTTCATCGCCGACGAGGCGCTCCTCCACTGGTGGACAAAGCGACTCGACGAGGTGGAGCGGGCGTTCGGCGGCGCTCTCTAGATCCCCAGTTCCCGGAGCTCTGGGAGGCACGGGCGGGTGAAACGTGCCGCTCTGGTCCGCGCCAACTCCCCCAGCGCTTCGCGGTCCACGTCGCGGATCGCTCGCGCCCACGCCTCGGGGCCGGCGGTGGCGGGCAGGACGATTCCGGCGTCGCCGATGGCTTCGGGGATCCCGCCCCGGTTCGTACCGATGGTCGGGACGCCGTGAAGGGCGGCCTCGACGATCACGCGGGGGAACGCATCTTCCACCGTGGACGGGACCAGCAGCAGGCGGTGGCTACCGTACAGCGGCTCCATGTCGTAAACACGGGGCACATACGTGACGTTCGGATAGGCCGCGAAGTCGGCTGAGGTGTCCCACCAGCCCTCGACCAGGGTGAAGGGCTGCTCCGGCATGAGGCGGATGAGGTGGTGCAGCAGCTCGGCGCCCTTGGCGGGGATGGGGTTGATCATGAGTACGGCCGGGGGCCGCTCCCTGTCCGTGTCCGTAGCCGGTCGTGGGCGGGCGAACGGCGGGTACACCACGTCGATGCGGGTGCCGGGCGTGTGGGGTGCCCGGTCGCGGACGAACTTCGACACGGCCAGCCCGTAGTGCGGACGGCCGGCGAGCACGCCCAGGCCGGTGGCGGAGACGGAGTGGAGCAGGCCGGCGACGAGGGTGGTCGGCGTCGCCAGTTCGGCCAACTTCGCTGATCCTTCCTGGGCGGTGAACACGACGTCGGGGCTGAGTTCCCCCAGGAGGCTGGCCAGTGCGTGCTCCACGTTGTTCTGCATGAACGCCGCGCACTCGACCCCGTTCCACCGGTAGCGCAGGGAGCCGTTCGCTTCGTCGTACGGGACGCGATGCCTGTGGAGATGTGCGCGCATGTCGGGGAGCTGGGTGGCTCCGTCCCACGGCGCCTCGTGTGAGCCGAGGTAGGTGACGCGCCAGCCGGCGGCGGCGAGTTCTTCGGCGAGGAGTTGCTGGGTGACCTCGGCGCCTCCGATGAGGAAGGGAGGTGGGGTGCGGCGCCAGGCGAAGAGGGCGGTGGGCACCGGCGGTCACCTCGCCCAGAAGCCGACGAGGGCTTCCACTCCCCGAGCGACTTCGTCCGGGTCGGCGTCGGCAGCGAGGACCGTGAGCTCTCGCGTCATGGGCCGGCGGGCCGTGTGGACGAAGTAGTCGCGTGCGTGGTGAAGGAAGCCCGGCTCATGGAGGAAGTACTCGGACTCGGCGGCGGTGTGGCCGGCGGTCTTCCGGCGGAGGTGGAGCGACTCGGCCGGTACGTCGAGGTAGAGGGTGCGATCGGGGCGCAGGAACGGGAGCGTCGTGAGCCGGCCGTGGAGCCGGTGATGGACTCCGTATCCAAACAGAGCGTCCAGGGCGTACGCGTGGGCGAGCAGGGTGTCCACGGAGCGGTCGAGGACGACGATCTGCCTGCCGCTCGCGGCGGCCTCGGCCACTCGGGTCGCCTCGATCTCCATGAACCGCTCGAAGGCGGCCAACTGGGCGGCCGCGGAGTCGGTTCGGGCCGGAGGGATGTCGTCGCGGTGGGCAATGTGCTTGACGTAGCAGTCGGAGACGAACGCGCGCGAGCCGAGGGTGGTGTGGCGGAGGTGGCGTATCGCCGTGGACTTGCCGGCGTAGGAGGGCCCCTCCAGGGCGATGATCAGCACGTCGTCTCCTCCGTCCGGTAGAAGCGCTCGGCATAGAGTCCCGTGCCGTCGACGAGGTCGGCCGCCGTGGTGAAGGCGTGCCGGATCGGCCGGTACATCTTCCGGGCCGGGTGCATCTGCGAGCCGTGCATCCGCAGGACGGTGACCTTGTCCAGGACGACGTCGGTGATGTCCACCAGCTCGGGCCGCATGGCCGCCCCCGTACGCGTACGGAACAGGTGCTGGTCGCAGCCGACGAGCGCGTACGTCGCCCAGAAGGCGAGGTCCTCCCAGAACCAGGTACAGCCGAGACGGACGGCCGCTTCGTGGACGAGGAGGTGGTCGGGGTGACGGGTGACGGCGGCGGGGGCGAGGAGCTCGGCGTCGGGGTGGAGCGCGGCGATCCGGCGCAGCTCCTCGGTGACCCGGTCAAGCACCTGTGGGTCGTAGGGCCCGTACGGCGGCTCGGCGTCTTTGTGTCCGAGAAGGAGTCGGCGGGCGGCGAACGGTGCGAGCGCGGCGGCGCCCTCGCGGTCGCGCAGCTCGGACACCATGTCGACGTCCGCGTACGTGGCTTCCAGCGCGGGGTGCACGCTGCGGGAGCGGGTGAAGACGGTGACCACGGTCAGCGGTCGGGGGCTGGCGAGGAAGGCACCCGAGGCGGAGAGGGAGAAGTCGTCGTGGTGGGGTTCGATGACGAGGACCGGGCGGCCGGCGGGGGTTCGGGCCTCGACGTAGTACGGAGCGTGGGTGTGAGGCGCTGTCACCTCCAGGACACGGTGGTCCATGGCCCGGTGGCGGGCGGCGAGCTGCTGGGTGTGCGCCCGGTGGGCGCGGTGGAGGTCGTCGGGAAAGGTGTAGATGCCGCTGCCGTCCGGAACCGGCAGGCCGACGGCGGGCAGGGTCTTGGGCTGGGGCCGCACGGGGGTCTCCTTCGTCATCGCACGGTGGTCTCGTACCAGTGGCGCCACATGCGGGGCGACCGGAGCCGCAGGCGGGCGGTGACGGGGTTCTGCCACCAGAGCATCCGCAGGCTCGACCACTGGTCGTAGCGGCGGGTCGACGGGCGTACGCGCAGGTCGTCGAGGATCGCCACGGGCCGTCCGGTGGCCTGGCCGTGGGCGCTGAGCCGAGCGAAGAACTCCACGTCCTCGCTCATGAACAGGTCGTCCCGGTACCCGCCGACGTGGTGGAAGGCGTCGGCGGTGCAGAACTGGTTGACGCCCTGGGCTCCACCGCGCCGGGTTCGGTAGTGATCCCAGTACGCGCACAGCAGGCGGGCTCCGAGCCGCTCGGGCGTGTAGAGCGGCGGGATGGCACCGCCGACCGCCCCGGCGTCCATGGCGGCAGCGGCGGCGGTGACCGCCTCCAGCGGCAGGGCCACGTCGGCGTCGGTGAAGAAGAGACGGCCGCTGCGGGCGGCGCTCGCGCCGGTGTTGCGTACCCGGCCGATGTTGCGGACGGACTCGGTGACGACGCGGGCGCCGAAGGAGGCAGCCATGTCGGCGGTGGCGTCGGTGCTGGCGTTGTCGACAACGATCACCTCCCCGGTGCGGCCGGTGACCTCCTCCCAGCGGGCGAGGGAGGCGAGGACGGAGGGCAGGTAGCGGGGCAGGTAGGCGACCTCGTTGAAGGCCGGGATCACCACCGACAAGGCAGGGGTGGTCATCGGTACGTCCTTTCGGGACGGGGTACGCGGAAGAGGTGCGGGGTCCGTCGGCTCAGCTCGTCCAGGCGGCCGGCCCACCGGACGCGGTCGTCGCCGGGTTCGGAGTGGGCCCAGCAGCGCAGCGTGTGGAAGACGGCCCAGGCCGTCAGCTGGTGGTGGTCCAAGGCGAGTGGATAGGCGTCGGTGACCGTGCGGGCCCGGGCGGAGGCGATGGCGCCGGACATGACCAGGGTCTGGGCCACGTCGGATTCGCGGGGGCCGGCTGCGGCGTCGGTGAAGTCGACGAGGTGGCGGACGGCTCGGGGCCCAGCGAGCACGACGTTGTCGCCGTGCAGGTCGCCGTGACACCACACCGGGGCAGCCACGGGGGCGTCGGCGATGGCGGCCAGGGCGGGCGCGATGCGGTCCAGAGCGCTGGGCGGGCAGCGACGGCCGATCGAGGTGACCTGCTCATGGAGCGGCCGGCGCGGGGCCCACGGCTGGACCGGGGACCGGTGAAGGCGGCCGAGCAGGCCGCCGAGGTCCCTCAGGGCTCGCTCGTCGTCCACCCGGCCGGATCGCACTGCGCTTCCCAGGGTGAGCGGGCCGAGGTCCGCGGTGATGAGGGCGGTCACCTCGTGGCCGGGCACGTGTCCGTGTGCGAGGACGGCGGGCACAGGGACGTGCTGCGCGACGGCCCGGACCGCCGCCGCCTCGGTCGCGGCGTTGCGGCGGGCGGTGACCGCGTACAGCTTGATCACCACACTCCGACCGTCGGCCAGGAAGGCCCGGTACACGACCGTCCTCGACCGTGCCGACAGGCGGTGTGCGGCATGGACCGGAACTCCCACGAGACCGAGGGCGGCGCGCGCGACGGCAGCAGGTACGTTCGTTGTGCTCACCGCGCACCCGCCGGTTCCGCTCCGAAGGCACCCAGGCGGCGGACGTGCCGAAGGGTGACCGCCAGGTGCCGCCGGTACTCGGCCACGTCCTCGGTGACGGGGCAGTCGGCCTGCCAGGGCTTCTCGGGGCCGACGAAGTGCACGAGGGCCGCGGCCGGGTCCGGCCTGAGCGACCGGGTGACGACCCGCCGCACCCAGTTGCCCCGCTCCAGGAACCGGCCGGTCTCGAACCTGTTGAGTCCGGCGGCGGCCGGCCGCACGCGGCCGGAGTGCAGGAGCCACAGGTTCAGGGCGTCCTGGTCGTTGTGGAGGATGTGGCGGCGGCCGCGGACGAGCGCGTGCTCGACGCCCCTGCGGACGACGGGCATGTGGCCGGTGCGGGTCCAGAGAACTCCGGCATTGAAGTAGGGACGGCCGCGCAGGTGGGGCCAGCGTTCGGCGGCCCCGGGCAGCGCCGGGCACTCACCTACGGCCGGGTTGAACTCGTCACGTACGGCGCCGATCTCGTCCTCCCGGAGGGATCCAAGCGGATCGGTGACGTCTCCGCGTACGAGCACGTCCGCGTCCACGTAGATCAGGTAGGGCCGGCGGACGAAGTCGGGCGTGAACTCGAACCGCAGGTAGGTGGTGACGGTGATGTACGAGGCGTCCGCCATGCGCGAGGCGCGCAGCGGGACGCAGCGCCGGAGGTCGAAGGAGGCGAAGCCGGTCCGCTTGGCGAAGTCGGAGAGGAGCAGGGCCTGCGTCGGGGCGAGGTCGAGGGTGAGCACCCGTACCGCCGCATGGCGGCGGGCGACGGGGGTGAGGCTGTCGGCCAGACCCGCGATCGCGGCGAGGCCGGGGACGAGGTACTGCTGGTCGATGCAGAGACCGAACGCGTACACGGGACGTCGCCTTTCAGGCGTGGTGCCGGAAGGGAGTGAGGGACGGGACGGTGAGCGAGCGCGGAAGCTCACCGGTTGTCCCCGCCGCCGGAGGGGGCGAGGACCTTGAGGCTGTCGGGGTTCGTCGATCTCCCAGCAGGGCCCGCCCCCGGTCGGCGGCCTCAGCACCCACACGGTGCCGTCGGCACGGACGTCGGTGACGATCGCCCGCCGCCCGTCTCCGTCCCGGACGAGGTCACCGACCCACGCGCGCCGGGCGCTCACGAGGTGCCCTCGTTGTGCGTGTCGGTCTGTCCGAACCAGCCGGAGGCCGCGTCCGCGAGGTCGCGGCGGCGTCGGGCCTGACCGGGCGTACGGCGGCCCGGGGTGCCGTTCGACGCGTCCGCGACGAACCCTCCCCGATCGCGGAGGAGCACGCCGAGGGCCGCGAACTGAGCCGCGTCAGAGGCGACATGCGCCGGGCCGCTGACGACGACGCCTCGGATCATCCCGGCGGACAGGGCGGCCGTGACCGCCTGCCACCCCGGCCGCTCAGCGAGCGGCAGCGCCGGGTCGGAGTCGGACCAGACCCCGGCGACGTGCCAGTGCCGGGCGACGGCGTAGTAACGGCCACGCTCCTCGCTCTCGCCCAGGGCGGTGGAGGTGGTGGCGCAGGAGTAGACGGCAACGGGTACGTGCCCGAGGCCGCCGGGCGGGTTGTTCGGCATGCCTCCAGGCTGGTGGCCTGCGATGCATGGGCCCAGGCACGGCCCGTCGCAGCGGAGGAACCTCGTACCGGGCTCGACTGCCACGTCCCGTGGCAGCGGTCGCGGACTCCGCCGTGGGGCTGGCACGGCCCGTAGCAGTCATGTCGGCGGCACCCGCGGAGCTACTACGGACCGTGGTACTGAGGCCCGTTCCTCAGCGCACCCCGAGCGGGACACCGGCGGAGTTGGCCAGCCCGCGCAGTCGGCTGACGGACACGCCGGCGAGCCTGCTGATGATGACGCCGGGCAGCATCTGGTGGCGCACCCAGCCGGGAGCCGTCTCGCACACCGTTTGGAGGGTGTCGGCGGCGGCCTCCCACCGTCGGCATTCCACCTGGGTGAGAGCGACGTCCAGGCCGAAGCGGGCGCGGGTGGCCAGCGGCACGCTGGCGTCCAGGCGGACGGTGTCCATGAGGCGCAGAGCGCCGCCCGTATCGCCGAGCGCCACCGCGATGCTCATCGCTTGCGTGGCGGCGTACATCGGCCCGTACGGCTGTGCGTGCGAGCCGCGGGCGTGTTCATCTCCGATGCGAGCTGCGACGGCGTGCGCCTGGGAGAGGTACTCGCGGGCGTGGTCCGCGCTCGCCCCGCCCCGGGAAGCGGCGACGGCGGCGTTCGTGACGAGCTGACCGTAGACGCTGAGCCGGTCCGGATCGTGCTCGCTCATCTTGGGCTCGATCCGGTCCGCCTGGGCCGCCGCGAGGAGGAAGCCCTGCTTGGTGCGCCCATCACGGAGATTGACCCACGCGGTCGTGGCGGCGAGATGGGCGTCGCGCAGTTCGTCCCCGCCCTGGACGGCGATCTGCCGTCCGTACGTCAACGCCGCGTACGCCAGGTCTCGCGAGCCAAGCACGTTGGCGGCCATGCCCGCGGTCTGGAAGGTGTCGATCAGGACGCCGGCGGCGGCCTCCCGTTCATCGAGGCCTGCAGCGTCGAACCGGGCGCGGGCTTCTGGAAGGAGCCGCCCGAGGAGGGTACCGAGCTCGATGTATCGCCCTTCCCAGTACGCGGCGTCCGCGCGACGCACGACAGCTCGAAGTTCTTCGACGCTGCCCGGCTCGACATCGGCGGGGATGCCGATGGCAGCGTCGTGGGTCGCCGCGGAGACCACACGCAGCGCGGCCCGCTCGTCGCGGTCCATGGACCGGCGGGGCGCCTGCTGCCCGAGGAGCACGGCGATGTCCGTACCGAGCGCGTCGGCGATCGACAGCAGTGACGGCAGGGAAGCCGTCCCGCCGCGTTCGAGCTTGCGGACGACGCCGACGGACACACCGGCCGCCTCGGCTAACTGCTCCTGCGTCATGGCACCGCGCAACGCCTTCAAGCGCTCAGAGGTGGTGTACTCCGACCACTGCATACTCCAGAACCTCCGCGTGATGGGCCCCACACGGACAGTACTCACAGAAGCGGTGCGGTGGACAGCCCTCGGCCAGGCGGCAGTTGACGCTCAGACCGTGAGCACAGCCGTGACGCCGAGAAGAGCCTCCAGCTCGGCGACCGCCCTGTCTTCATCGGTGGCGTGAACAGTCGTGATGCCCAGCTCGGCAGCCGGCGGCAGGTTCACCTGATGGTCGTCCACGAACACGCACCGCTCGGCAGGCAGCCCGATCCTCTCCAGTGCGAGCCGGTAGATAGCCGGGTCCGGCTTCGCGAGTCCCTCGAGCTCGGACACGACGTGCACGTGGAAGAGGTCCCAAATGCCGACGTGCTCGTATGGGTTGAACGGATCGAGCCCGAAGCTGTTCGACAGCAGCGCGAGCCGGTGGCCGGCAGCTCGTGCGGCCCGAGCGAGCGCGATCATCCGACGCGCCGGAGGAACGTCGACCCAGGCCCGTCCCATCAGGTTCACGGGGTCCACGTGCTCACCGAGGAGAGCCGCGGTTCCCTCGTTCCACTCAGCCTGCCCTATCTCACCGATCTCCAGCGCCGCATAAAGCCGCCGGCCTTCGGGGTGATCGTTGAGAGTGGCACGCCACGCGCCCGGCTCCAGCCCCTCGGACACACACCAGGCGCGGTGTACGGCGATGGGACTAGCGGTGAGCACCCCGGCGAAGTCGAGAATCAGACCACGCCGCTCATGCCTGTCGGGAGTGGCAGTGCTGTGCGACATGCGGTGACGCCCCTTTCGCGATTGACCCAACGGGGACGCTACCGCGTACCGCGTGTGTGTCATGGCGAAGAGCGTCCTGGCGGAAGACAGCGGCCGGGGAGACAGTCCGTCCGGTCCGGACCCAACCGCCCTGTTCCGACAGGATGGTTCGGGGGCGCCGCTGAGTTGTCTGTCCAGGGTCGCCAGGACGGCCGGGTTCCTCCGCTAATGGCGGTCGGCGCAGCTCTCTCCTCCTCCGAACTTTCCACGACATCGCAGGGTCATGTACCACGAGGCTATTTACAGGATATTCGTCAAAGAACCCGCTGAGGCGAGCAACTGTTGTGGCGTCAGGGTTTGAAGCCTCCTGGCTCAAGGTGCGATGGTGGCGTCTGTGAGTGAGCAAGCATCTTGGGAGGGACTCACCCCGGAGGAGGTCGCCGCCGGGGCCGCTGAGACCCAGACGTTTCTCTTAGACCGGAAGGCAACGCACCGGAGGCATGTCCCCGTTCGGCGTGACTTCGTACAACTCCCACCGCGAGCGGAAAGTCGTCACAGCGTCCTCGCCCAGTTCGTTCAGGGCCGGGACCTGCGCGGGCTGAAGGCGTACCTGTTCATCATCGCGATCACCAGCTCAGACCTGGACGACTGGAGCACAACGCTCAACAGCTCCGTCTGGGCAAGGGCGATCGGCGCGACAGAGACGGCGGAGCCGACGAGCGCACGAGCGGCGGTCAATAAGATCTTCGGCCGTCTACAGGAGCGTCGGTTGATCAAGTACGGCCGCATCCCCGGCACACATAACATCAGGGTTACCCTGCTCCGCGAGGACGGCCAGGGCGGGGAGTATACCCGACCCGGCCGGGAGAACCGAGACCCGTATCTGAAGGTGCCCAGGGATCTCTGGGATTCAAGAGCCATCGATGATCTCGGTCTCCCCGGATTGGCCATGCTGCTTGTCCTGAGCTGCGAGCGGCCAGCCTTCGAACTGCCGCCCGAGCGAACTCCGGACTGGTATGGCTGGTCGGCAGACACGACCGAGCGAGGCTTCAAGGAGCTGGCCCGCAAGGGGTTTATCGAAGTCAAGAAGACCTTCAAGACGGCCCCTGCCAGCCCGAGGGGTTACACCCATAGCAACCGATACACACTTCTGCCCCCATACGTCCATCGAGGACGTAGCGCCACCTCTCAGACGGATGCCCCTGTCAGGTAGGCGTACGACAGGTCCCGGAGTCTCTGTGGGGCGCGACGCTGCCGCACCCCACAGAACCCCAGGCTGAGGCGGCACACGCCGGCAAGCAAATTCCGCCACAGCTGCAAGTACCCCTCGTCGGAAGGAGAACTACTTGAGCACCAACGGTAACGCGCCCAGACAGCCTGGCGACCCCGTGATCAACATCAATCTGTCCGGGAACGCACAGCTGAACTGGGCCTACGGGGATCAGATGCCGAGCATCCGGTCTGACTCTGAATCCGGGTCTTCGGACCGGCGGCCCTTCTGGAAGAACGTAATCTTCTGGACAGCAGTCGGGGCCATCGCCACCACCGTGGGCGCCATCACCGCGTTCCTTTAGGGCCGGTCCGCCCTTTGCGGCGGACGGCAGGACGTCGGCATTCGCCCCGTTCGGGTCTTCTGGACGGGGCCACCCCGAACGCTCCGCCGCAAGTCAAGGGAACTAGCAAGCGTCCGTGAGTTGAACATCGGAGGTCCTGACACGACGAGGGGAGCTCGTGCGCCCCTGCGTACTTGCGTGCTCCGGCTCCCGCAACCGTACCTTCGCGGGGTTCTTCAAGCACCCGTGCGAGCCGTAGGGGACTCATTGAAGCCGGCCAAGAAGGTACTCCTCGACCTCGATGCATCGTCGAACGTGTCCATCCGCTCCAACGAAGAACTGCTCGGCAAGGTGCAGTCCGCGATCGCCGCGGACGACAAGGCGCGTAAGAAGAAGGAGGCCGAGCCGCTCCGCCGCAAACCGGTCCTGTCCGGGATCCCGGACAACGAGCTCGATCGCCGGGTGCGAGTCTCCATGTGGGACGTGCTGCACACGCTCGGCCGGGCCACGACGCTGTCCTGGAAGGGGGCAGGGCGTGGCCTCGCGGAGCACTGGGGAGCCCTGAAGTACAGCCAGGCGTTGACGGGCGGCCCTGACTCGTTTCTCGGGCTCTCGACCGAAGGGCGGAAGATCGCCGAACGGTACAAGACCATCCAGTCGCACGAGCTCGGCATGGCCTTCGGACTCACGCTCGCGAAGCAGGTGCTCGGGCGCCGGTTCCCCGAGCACTCCGTGAGCATTGTCCCCGCCGACACGGTCTTGCGCGCCGGGTGGGCTCTCACGAGCAGGGAGAAGGGCAACAAGGTCGGGTACGGGTACCGGCCGCAGTACTTCGCGGAGGTCTGGCGTCCTGGGGAACCGTCCCTCGTGATCCCCATCGCGACCAAGGGCAACCACAGCAACGCGGCGATTTCGGCCGGCCAGCTGGCGTCCGCGTCGGTGCACGCCGAGGCCGTGCACATCGGCGCGTGGAACGAGACCCCGAGCCTCCTGTTCAGCACGGAGCTGCCCGCGGACGGTACCGTAACCGTCCACGCGCTGCAGGCTCCCGGCCGTGACGGCTGGCTCGCCGACCCCTCCGGCGAGAGCAAAGCCGACCTGGACACCGCCCCATCGGAGGAGAACCCCTTTCCGGGGATCCAGCCGCCCCATGTGGGAGGGGCGGCCCGCGAGCCGGTACCCGGCTGCCACCTGACCCCCGAGTACTTCAGGTGGTTCCAGCAGGTCCTCGGACATACGGCGGCGGCCGGACTCATGGCCTTCACCGGCTCCGGCCAGGGCACTGCCCGCTACCTCACGAAACGGCAGGGCAACGAACGGTTCGACGACTTCGAACACGCTGCCGCCGGCAGCGTCCAGGACATCAGCCACCGCCTCCTCGAGCGCACCTACGCAGGCACCGACCACGTGTTCCGCCTAAACGGGCCGCGCGTCGAAGCGTTCTCCGGCGTGGACAGGGAACTCTTCGACCTCCTCGCCGAAGGGGAGGTCGAGGAGTACCGCCTCCGCGTACACGCGGCCCGGCACACTCGCCCCCAGCTCGCCTGGGACAAGAAGTGGGGCGGCCCCGTGTCCGTCCACGCCGACGGATCCGTCCTCGCCATCCGTCTGCTGCCCGGTCAGCGCGTGAAGCGCAGCTAGCGGACCGGCCCGAAAACGCCGGAAGATCAAGCGCGTGACCTGCGAGCGCCGACAAAGACGCAGGTCACGCGCCCCAACACACGGATCACACCGAGTGCCTTCTAAGCGCCTGCTCTCAGCGCTCGCCCACCCCGACCATGATCATTAGCAGGTGGCCCGCAAGCCTGCCCAGCGTCAGCCGGGGGATTGAACCCGCCCCACACGCCGCTATCCGTGCTGTCTCCGGGCCTGACGGCGGTGCTGCCCCGGTACATCTACACGCGGGCTCAGCCAGAATGGCGCAGGAGTTGCTCCGCGGTGAGTTCGACACGGAGGGAGTCCTCGTCGAACCCGTACATGCGTGTGGGGAGGTTCAGGTACTCCGACTTCGAGGGGTAGTGGAAGTAGAGGATCTCTCCGCAGACCGGTGCGGCGTCCTTCAGGATGGTGTCCTGGCAGGTGCCGAGAACGGTGATGCCGTATTCGGTGGCGACGCTGCTGATGGCACTGAGCACCTCCCGGCGATGCTCCTTGCCGAGCGAGTCGCCAAGCTCGTCCAGGATGAGTACCCGTCCCTGCGGGTGAGGGGCTGCCAGCAGCGCCGCCAGTACGAGGTTGATGGAGAACAGCTTCTCCTGCGCGGTGTTGGTGACCGTGTCATAGGAGAGCAGCGGCCCGTTGGGATTGCGCCGCCACCGCGGGGTGACGGAGCAGCGCCAGTGGTGGTCGGCTCCTGTTGGCGGGTCAATGCGGTATTTGAGGTCGGCGCCGAACCCTTGAGAGCCGCGGTCGAGCCGGTTCAGCGCAGTGGCGATGCTGTCGAGCGCGCTGCTGACTCGCTGGATGATGACCGCCTGGGTGTGCTGCAGCTCCTCATCGAGCTTGTCGACGGACGAGGCGATGAAGTCCTGCTCCCGCTGGCGGGCTTGCCTCAGGGCAGCAATCTCTGAGTCCGCAGCGGCGTCGGCGTCCGCCTTGTCGTCGAGCCAGTCGGCGAGGGCGCGGAGGGTGGGCTGGGTACGCACGTCCGGGGCGGCCTCGTGCATCTCGGCAGCGCGGGCCAGGGCGTGGGTTGGATAGCCCTTGGTGCGGGCCTCCACCCGCAGGACGGTACGGCAAACGTCGACCGTGCTGACGACAGCCTGGTGGAGATCGGCGGCACTGCGGCACTCAACGGGTTGCTCGGGAGAGGCAACAGTTGACGGGGGCGGAGCTTCGGTGAGGAGTTCGGCATGGTTCTCGGGGAGCCAGACGGCCGGCCATCCCAGCTCTGTCCGGGCGGTCTCCTCGTCGCCACCGAACAGACCGATGGCGCGTGCGATCTGCTCGGTGCCTGCAGAGCCGGCAAGGACCGTGAGACGCTCCTCCAACTCCTTGATCTCCTTGTCCGCGCCGGCGATGTCCCGGTCAAGCACGGCGATGCGCTGCTCGCGGCTGGCGACGGCTGCCTTCGCCGTGGTGACGAGGTCCGCTGCGGTGTCGGTCTGTTTCTTGAGACCAGGCAGGGCGGCGCGGATCGCTGTGAGGGAACGTAGGGCCACATCGTGCTTCGCGATTGCCCCTGGCAGAGACTCGACGGCTGCAGCGCAGGCAAGTTGGGCCTCGGTGACACTGATCCTCGTAGCGAGACCGGAGAGGAGAGAACTCAGATCGGTCATCCTCGTGAGGGCGGCGTCCCGCAGATCGCGCAGGTGGGAGCAGATCGCTTCACGGCCCAGCACCGGTTCGGGAAACGCGCCGACCACATGGACGCCGAGCCCGTCCATGGAGGCGTGCGGGGGTGCGCCTGTCCAGTGGCCCTGACTCGACAGGGCGGTAAGGAAGCCGCGGGCGGAGTCGGGGGCCGAAAGAACGCCGACTGGCAGGGCCGGGCTGTCGGAGGAGTCTGCCCCAGCGATGCCGACCTCAGGAGAGGCCACCAGAACGGCTCCCGGATGGTCCCGGAGGGCCTCGACCGCCGCACTGAGCGCACTTCGGGGTACGCAGACGGCCTCCCGCCATGGATGCAGGACGGCCTCCCACAAGTCACGTGCGGAGGGGTCGACCTCGGTCTGATCGTACAATCCGACCGCGTCGATGCCTGCGTGGCCCAGGGTGGCAACGAGCTCGCCGACTCTGCCCGCCTGCCCCTGCGTCGCTTTGGTGAGCTCCTGTTCGGCAAGGGCGGCGTCGCCTTCCGCGATGCGCTGGCCGACTTGTGCGTCCTCCTTCTCGTCACGCAGGGTCGCGAGGCGCGCTGTCAGGACGCTTGCGGATTCGCCTGCATGCCGTCCTGCCAATTCGCGCAACCTGACGAGGTCCGCTTCGGCGTCGGTGAGGTCCCGCTCAGCTGCGAGCTCGTCCTTCTGGCAGGCGAGCCATGCCTCCTGTGCCTGCCGGTGCTCCTTCCCGGCGGCACGTACTGCTGACTCCAGCGCCCGGACGTCCTCGTAGGCGACGCGTTCCCCCCGAAGCACTCCCAGGGTGTCGCGGGCTGACTCCAGGAGCGCGTGGGTGGCGGGGAGTAATGCTTCGGCGCTGCGCTGCCGTGCGACGGCGTCCAGCACGGACCGCGCCAGACACGACCGCTGGTCCGCCAGGGCACTGCCCAGCTTGGCGCGGAGGTCTTCGCGCAGCGCCACGGCTTCGAGGAGCTGGTCCTCGCGGGCAAGATCGATGTCATGCTGGGTGAGCGCACGAACGTAGTCCCCCCGGCGGTCCGCCAGCTCACGACGCTGCTGCCGGTCACGCTCCAGGACGCTCGACCGGCCCGAGAGCGTCAGCAGGGCCTCTCCGATACGGTCCGGCGTGTACGTCGCTGCCTCCAGCTTGAGGAGCGAGGGCCGTGACCGCACCTGACCGCGCGAGGCAACGTAGGCGAGGACCTTCGGCGAGCGTCCGTACAGGTGATGTGCGTACTCACTGGAGCCAAGCGGACGGCCGCCGAGCTGGCGGAAGAACTCCGGTGCCGCACGATGGCGTTCGTCGTCGTCGCCCTCCGTCAGCAGGTGGACGCCTGGCTGGTGGCGGACCTGGAGGTGCGGCCTGTCGCTGCTGATCTGGAGCCAAACGGTGTGCGGTCGGGCTTTCCCTGCCTCGGCGAACAGGCCCACCACGTAACCGCGGTCCGCGGCCCCGACAAGCTGCGCGGACGCCCCGGCGACGATCGGTTCGAACAGTAGCGTGGCGGTGTTGGCGGTGCCGTTTCCAGTGGCCTGCCACTCCGGATCGCCGAGCAGCAGGGACACCGCTGCCAAGAAGCTCGTCTTGCCCGATTCGTTGGAGTCTTTTGGTCCACGGCCGGTGACGGCAACGAAGGTTCCCGGGATGAGCGCGATCGGGTCGCTGGTCAGCCGTGCGATCCCGAACGTCTGGACGGCGACCAGCGGTCGGGCGCCGATGATCCCGGTGGGGGTGCCAGTTGCGGGTTCGGTCGTCACGGTGACTCCCGGTGTGCAGGGGCCGCCTCCTCGGCTGCCCGGCGTTCGAGGATGGCGCGGGCCAGGTGACCGTCTGGGCGTCCCGCGATGATCAAGTCCTCCCACAACGCACTGACTCGTGCGGGGCTCAAGCGCTGGAGGGCCGGACCGGGGACGAAGTTGCCGGGGCCCGCAGTGTCCACCATCCCGGCAGCGCTGAGGGTGCGCAGTGCTTGCCGGATGACGGTCTGGGCCAACGCACGGTTGCGGGCCAGTTCGGTCACGGTGACCGGGTGCCTGCGGCTGTCCCACTGGTCGTGGGTATGGCGCCCCAGAGCACGCGGCAGGGCGACGGTGTGCACTAGGACCAGCGCCAGAACGGCACGTTCGGCGCTGCTCAGGGCGCCGACCCCCGCTGCGCTCAGCTCTGCGGCGACGGCGTCAGGGTAGCCGGTGGTCCAGGTGCCGCTGGGAGTGCGAACCAAACAACGCCCCATGCCGGCGAGGATCTCCTCGACCTGCGCCCTGGTACCGGGATCTGCGAGTGCCCCGACCTCACGGACGGTGAGTGGGCCGTGTGCCGTCTCCAGAGCAGTCACCAGGGACCGTGCGACCTGGAGGTTGCTGGACGGGGGCACCTGGTCTGGGGCGGTCAGGTCCGCCGGGGGAGATACCGGCGCCTCCGCGCGCGGTTGAGCGCTGTCGGAGGCAAGCCGCGGCAGCAGGTGGTGCCCCCTTCGTAGCGCGGCCTTCACGGGGCCGGGCAGCGCAGCCACTGCCGGGCCCAGGTACGACTGGGCGCCGGTGCCGACGATCAGGCCGTGGCCGGGGAGCACGCGATCAAGTGCGGCCGCGATCCTGTCGGCCCTGGCGCCCAGGTCAAGACAGGTCTGCGCGACCAGGCCGGCATCGAAGACGTGCCCCGGGTACGGCGGGAGCGACGGGTCAGGCCACGCCGCTCGCAGGCACACCGCGAACACCAGCCTGATGACGCGGGAGAGCGGAGAGGGTAGCTGACTGCCCAGATGATCCTCGTTCGGGGCGTTCCCCGCCGGCCATCCCAGGCGCACCGCTTGTGCGTGGTCGGCATCGTGGACCTGTAGCACTGCCCTGCCCGCCAGTGCGGCGGCCTGTGCCGCCCGCGCTGTCACTGCAGCGTCGGTTGGATACTCGGCCTGGCCCTCGGCCCGGAGGGCTGCGAGCAGCAGGGCTGCCCGGTGCTCGATATCGTCCGTCATCCGCCGTCTCCGGATCCCGGGGAGAGGTGGAGGGTCACCCGGTGGAGGTAGGTGACAGTGGCAGTGCTGTCGACGCGCACCGGAACGGCCAGTTCCACGCGCACCGGAACCTCGGGGTCCTCGTCGCAGGCCAGCAGGTCCACCAGGATACGCGCGGCAGCGGGCCAGCCCTGGTCCTCCAGTACGGCAGTAACGTCAGTCTCGGTCAGTCCCGCCAGCAGGTCCTCCACCAGCACCTGACGCCTAACGGCTTCGTGAGCTTCCGCCTCCTCCAGCGAGGCGAAGGGGTCCGACTGGCTCTCCCCCCGGACCTGCGGCGGCATCGGCCGGCCCTTGGGCGGTGATGACGGCGTGTACTCGGCAGCCGTGTCCACGATCGCCTGGCCGTCAACCCACGGCGGCGGAGCGTCCGAGACGAGCTGGCCGCCGAAGTGGCCCAGCTGCTCCAGGCCGGCTGTCCGGGTGAGCTGGTGGTACTCGGCGGGAGTAAGAACATCGAGGTTCAGGCTCCCGCCTCCGTTGTCCAGGATCTTTCCGACGGCGGCGAGCAACGCCTGGCGGTAGAACTGAGCAGCCTCGATCAGGGCGGTTGCCGCGTCTTCGAGCAGAAGGTGACCAGAGAACGCACGTGTGACCAGGCCGTTCAGTGCGACCACCTGCTTGGGAAAGTCGGTGCGGTCATGCCGCCGCTGAGTACGAATCAGCTCGTCCAGAGTGGCGTTCGCCACCTGTCGCTGTAGGTCGAGCGCGAACACCAGCAGACCGTGCCGGCAGTCCTGTAGTGCCTCCAATGCCTTCGCCGGGTCGGGATCAGCGAGCTCGAATAGTTCGCGGGTGCGGTCCAGCAATCCGACCAACTCGTCCACGCCGCCGTACAGCGACAGCCGTTCGGCCGCGAAGGCGCCTGCGAGACCGGCCGGGCGCACAACGTAGCGATCCTGGTGGGCCTTAAGCAGGTACGGTTCCAGGAAGCCCATGTCGATCAGCAGACTGAGGCGGGACTCGACCACGGGCACGGGCCAGCCTCGGCCCGCCGGGCCGAGGAGGTCCAGCAGCTGGGCACGGGTGAGCCCGCTGAGGGCGGAGTGCTCGGCAAAAACCGCCACCACATCTCTCGCCAGTCGCACCGCCTCCGGGTCCTTGACGACCACCTCACGGTGTGCTGCCAGTGGAGCCACAAACGCACGCCAGTTGGCGAACCGGTCGGCCGGCGCGAGCATCACCTCATCGTCTTCGGTGTCGTCCCAGGAGAGCTGGATCCCGCTCACCCCGCAGCCTCCTGGCTGAGCCGGAGCAGGGGCCGCTGAGCGAACTGTTCCAGGACCGAGGGAAGACCAGGAAGGACCGAGGTGTACTGGGTCTCCTGCTCCCGGGACTCTCCACTCGCGGCGATGGCGAGCGCGAGCTCGCGGAGGTCACCGTCCACCCGCTCGGCGAGCTCGGCGGCGAGAAGGCGGTCGCGTTCCCTGTCCTCCTTCGGCTTCTGGCGCTGCCGATAGGGGCCTGCCTCCCACTCGTCGACATGCATCCCCACGGCGTGCACTGGTCTACCCAGCCGCCGCGACAGGTTGTCGACGATCGCGATGCCGTCGGCGTCCAGGTCGCACCACGCAGCAACCGGAAGCGGCGAAAGCCAGTCGAGGACAGCCACTAGCTGGTCCGTGGCGTACCCGCTGCCCCACACACAGAGCCAACGCGACGTCAGTTCCGGCAGACGGCGGCAGACCACTCCGAAGGTGTCCGAGTTTTCCACCACCAGCACGCCCACGGCATCGCAGACAGCATTCCCGAGCAGGCGCAGGCTGTTGGCGGGAAGGCCGACCCACGGCTGGGCCACCGCCGCGTCGGCGGCCACTGAACCGATGTGCCATGACAGCGGGCCTTTGACGCGGAGCGCGGTGTCCTCCTCGTGTACCGCCTCCTCGAACTCCGACCCCACCAGGTTCGCGAACGCTGCCTGCTGCTGTGCGGTCCACCGTTTGGAGCCACCCAGGGCGAGCGCCGCAAGCTGCTTGAGGGTCACCTCCTCCTCTCCCTGGGCCCGGAGAGACCACCAGGAGGCGCCCGCTCGGATCGCGGCCTCGTATACAGACCACGCCTTCGCCGCCGTCTGGCTGCCTGCGGGCACCACGAGTCCGGCGGCCGGGTCCACCGCTGCCAGCAGTTTGCGCTCCGCGGTCAACTGCTCCAGCGACTCCATCACCTCCATGAGATCGGCTCGGGCACGTCGGGGTTCGCGGGCGCCGCGAAGCTCGGCGATGCGATCCTCTGCCTGGAGTGACCACGCCTGGGACAGCCGCCACTGGGTGGGGGAACCGAGCGCCACCCACTCGTCCACCTCACAGCGCAGCACCACACCGCCGCATCGCACCAGATCGGTCGCCACCTGCAGGGCGGCCTCTCCGAACCGACCCACCACCGTGCTCCACGCGCGGCGCTCCGCCGCGAGCACCCAAAGCAGGTCGGCAGAGGACAACACGGACGGGGGCTCGAACAGGTCGGCAGGACAGCCCGGGACGAGGTCGACGGCGTGCACCCGCAGGCGCCCGCGACGGTCACGAGGCAGCCGGTCCTCCCTGGACCGCCTGACCGGTACCGTGACTGCACTGACACCGGCTGGAAGGCCGCCGACTCCAATCGAAATACGGCCGTACGCCTCGCCGAACAGCATTCCCTGTCCCGTGTGCTGCCCCACAAGATCCCCCCCGTAGCTGCAGTGATCGTCCACGGCACCCAGGAAGTCAGGGCGATCAGCGCACGATATGACACCAAGGGTAGACAGTCAGTGACTGAATTTCACACGATCTGCATCACTGGAACCCGCGAAGGGTTGCAGTCGTCTCACTCTGAGCAACATCTGACGTGGAGTCCGGAGCGGTGGTCGGTGCAGTGCACACGCCCCCAGGGCAGGTGCCGAGCGACTGAGCGCAGTCGTTCGCCCGCCCCGCCACGGACGACCCGAACCGACTGTGGAGCGACAACGGCGGCCCGCCGTCTATCCCCGGTCCAGAACCTGGTCCACAGCGAAAGGGATCCATAACCTGATAGAGGCTCTGATCGCGGGGACCGCCGCCCGAAGTCGGTGGGGCTGGAACTGGTCGGTGTGGACTCGGCTGGCCACGCGCGCACCACGGCTCTGCCGGGCCGGCGGTGGCCCGGCAGACTCTTGAGGCCCTCCAGCAGGCCCTGACCGAGGAAAAGCACTCCGCTTCCAGCGGCAGTTGCCCGTGTGGAGCGTGGTCCAGCGCCAGACCGCGAGTACACCGCCACACCGCAGGAGCGGGCCGGGGCTCAACGTCGGAACGTTCTCAGTTCTTGTGTCCCGCCGCGAAGATCGACGGGACATCTGACCAGCCCCTCAGCTCAACTGGCGAACCATCAAGACGAGCGTCAAATGAGCGTCGAGATACCTCCGCGAGCGTCATCTGAGCGTCAAGATATCGCCCGTAACGCTCACACGGCGCATACCGCGCACCCGCGAAACTGCAGGTCAGGCGTCCTTCTTCGCCGGCTCCAGGATCGCCACGCACTCCACGTGATGCGTCATCGGAAACAGATCGAACGCCCGCAGCGTCCGCACCCGGTATCCGCCCTCCGCGAAGTACGAGATGTCGCGCGCCAGCGCCGCCGGGTCGCAGGCCACGTAGGCGATCCGGCGCGCCCCCAGCCCCACCAGCTGCTTCACCGTGGCGCGGCCGGCGCCCGCGCGGGGCGGGTCCAGGACGATGAGGTCGCACTCGGTGATGCCCGTGCGGGGCAGGACCTGGTCGACCTTGCCGTGTTCGATGCGGACGCGGTCCAGGTCCGCCAGGTTGTGGCGGGCGTCCTCGACCGCTCGCTTGCCGGACTCGATGCCGAGGACCGCGCCCTTCTCGCCGATGCGCTGGCCGATGGCGCCGGCGAAGAGGCCGACGCCGCAGTAGAGGTCGAGGGCCGTGTCGTTCTTGCGGGGCAGCAGGCCCTGCATGACCGCGCGGACCAGGGTGTTCGCGGCCTGCGGGTGGACCTGCCAGAAGCCGCCGGAGCCGACGCGGTACGTGCGGTCGTCGGCGCGCTCGCGGACGAAGCCGCGTCCGTGGACCCGGTGCACTCCGCCGTCGCGTTCGTCCACGCGGAGGACGGAGACCGGCTTGTCGAGTTCGACGAGGGGCAGGCGGCCGCCCGGGCGGGGGGTCAGGATGACCTGGCGGTCGTGGGAGCCGGTGGCCGCGATGGCCTCCACCGTGGCCATCCGGGGCCAGTCCTGCTGCTCGACGCCCAGCTCGGAGACCCCGGGCGCGGCGATCATGCAGTGGTCGATGATCTCGATGTCGTGCGAGCGGTGCTTGCGCAGGCCGACGCGGCCGTCCTCGTCGATGGCGTACTGGACCCGGGTCCGCCAGGCCGGCACCTCGCCGGCGGGGAGCTTGTCGCCCTCGGCCGGCATGACCGTGCCGTCCCAGCCCGCCTCCTCCGGCGTGAGGCCCGCGAGGCGCTGGAGCTGTTCGGCGATGACCTCACCCTTGAGGCGGCGCTGGGCGCCCGGCTTGGCGTGCTGCCAGTCGCAGCCGCCGCACTTGCCGGGACCGGCGAACGGGCAGGGGGCCGGCACCCGGTCCTTGGACGCCTCGATGATCTCCACCGCGTCCGCGCGCAGGAAGCGCGAGTCCTCGGCGCCGTCGGTGACCCGCGCGACGACCTTCTCGCCCGGCAGGGTGTGCCGTACGAACAGCACCCGGCCCTCGTCCGTGCGGGCGATGCAGTGACCACCGTGCGCGACCGGGCCGACCTCGACCTCGTACTCCCGCCCGACCAGCGACTCCGGCTGCGTCTCCCCGGTCTGCGGCGACGTGGATTCGTTCTGCATGAGGGGGTGGCTCCAGAGGGGGAAGGGGGGCGGCCCGCGGCCGGACGACAACAACCTACGAGTCTACGTGCGTGTCGTCCGGCCGCCGACCACCCGGCGGCCGGCTGCCTCAGCCCTTCGGCGTCGGTTCCTTCTGCTTGCGCTCCACCGGTCCCCGGCGCACCGAGCCGGGCGCGTTCCAGTCGGCCCGCTTGCGGGCGCGCTTCTTCGCGGCCTCGGAGGATTCCAGCTGGTACGGGACCGAGGTGACCATCACACCGGGGGTGAAGAGCAGCCGGCCCTTGAGCCTCAGGGCGCTCTGGTTGTGGAGCAGGTGCTCGTACCAGTGGCCGACGACGTACTCCGGGATGTAGACGCTCACCACGTCGCGCGGGCTCTCCCGGCGCAGGCTCTTGACGTACTCGATGACCGGGCGCGTCACCTCGCGGTACGGGGAGTCGAGGATCTTCAGCGGCACGTTGATGCCGCGCCGCTCCCAGTCCTCCCTGAGGGCCTTCGTCTCGGCCGGGTCCACGCTGATGGAGAGCGCCTCCAGGTGGTCCGTGCGGATCAGCTTGGCGTAGGCGAGGGCGCGCAGGGTGGGGCGGTGGAGCTTGGAGACCAGGACGATCGAGTGCACCCGGGAGGGGCGGATCGACTCGTCGGGGGCGGTCTCGTCGGCGGCGATCTCCTCGGCGACCCGGTCGTAGTGCCTGCGGATCGCGGTCATCGTGCCGAAGAAGATGACCATGCCGAGCAGCGCCACCCAGGCACCGTGGGTGAACTTCGTGGCGAGGACGACGACGAGCACCAGACCGGTGAAGAAGGCGCCGAAGGCGTTGATCGCCCGGGAGCGGATCATGTGGCGGCGCTTGGCCTGGTCCTTCTCGACCGCCAGATGCCGGTTCCAGTGCCGGACCATGCCGGTCTGGCTGAGCGTGAAGGAGACGAACACGCCGACGATGTACAGCTGGATGAGCCGGGTCGAGTCGGCCCCGTAGATCACGACCAGCAGGATCGCGGCACCGGCCAGCAGCACGATGCCGTTGGAGAAGGCGAGCCGGTCGCCGCGGGTGTGCAGCTGGCGGGGCAGATAGCGGTCCTGGGCCAGGATCGAGCCGAGCAGCGGGAAGCCGTTGTACGCGGTGTTCGCGGCCAGGAAGAGGACGAGGGCGGTGGCCGCGGCGAGGATCACGAAGAAGAACGTGCCGTCGCCGAAGACAGCGGCCGCGACCTGCGAGATCACCGGGTCCTGGACGAACGACGAGCCGACCGGGGTGCCGTTGTTGATCAGGTCCTTCGCAGGGTTCTCGGCCATCTTGACGTCGGTGGCCATGGCCAGACCGATGATGCCGCAGAACATGGTGACGGCGAGCAGGCCCATCATCGCGAGCGTGGTCGCGGCGTTCTTGCTCTTCGGCTTGCGGAACGCGGGAACACCGTTGCTGATCGCCTCGACGCCGGTGAGCGCCGCACAGCCGGAGGAGAAGGCGCGCAGCAGCAGGAAGACGAGGGCGAAGCCGGCCAGCCCCTGGTGCTCGGGCCTGATCGTGTACGCGGAGGTCGGGGCGTGCATGGTGTCGCCGAGGACGAGCCCGCGGAAGGCACCCCAGACGATCATGATGAAGACGCCGGCCACGAAGAGGTACGTGGGGATGGCGAAGAGCTTCCCGGACTCCTTGACGCCGCGCAGGTTCATCAGGGTCAGCAGGACGATGGCGGCGACCGCGCACCCCGTCTTGTGCTCGACCACGAAGGGGATCGCGGAGCCCAGGTTCTCCACGCCGGAGGAGATCGACACCGCCACGGTCAGGACGTAGTCGACCAGCAGCGCGCTGGCGACGGTGAGCCCGGCCTTGGGGCCGAGGTTGGTGGTGGCGACCTCGTAGTCGCCGCCGCCGCTCGGGTAGGCGTGGACGTTCTGTCGGTAGGAGGCGACGACCGTGAACATCAGGACCACGACCGCGACCGCGATCCAGGGACTGAAGTGGTACGCCGACACACCCGCGATGGACAGCACGAGGAGGACTTCTCCGGGTGCGTAGGCCACCGAGGACAGCGGGTCGGATGCGAAGACGGGAAGGGCGATGCGCTTGGGGAGGAGCGTCTCCCCCAGCTTGTCGCTGCGCAGGGCCCGTCCGATCAGGATCCGTTTGGGCACGTCGGTCAGTTTGGACACGCAGAGGATCGTAAGGGTTCCGTATGGAGCCCGCCCCCGCTGTGACGGCGTGGCCCGCCAATGTCCTGCACTCGGCCGGAAACGCCACGGAATCCTTAACGCAATCCTTGCGCGGCACCGCCCGGAAGCGCCCCGGCACGTCGTCTTTGCCACCCGCGCGCCCCGATGCGCACACTCGGATGAGGCGACGCGAACGGCGCCGCATAAGCTCGTAAGCGGGCGACGGGACAGACCGTTGCCCCGTTGTTTGCCCGGCCAGCCGAGGAAAGAGTGTGAGCAGGGTGTTTTCGCAGGTCAGCCGGACGACCAGGACTGCGAGGTAGGCGCAAGGTGCACATCGTCATCATGGGCTGCGGGCGAGTGGGAGCCGCTCTCGCGCAGACCCTGGAGCAGCAGGGGCACACGGTCGCCGTCATCGACCAGGACCCCACGGCGTTCCGGCGCCTCGGCTCCGGGTTCGGTGGCCGTCGCGTCACCGGGGTCGGTTTCGACCAGGACACGCTGCGCGAGGCGGGGATCGAGGAGGCCGGAGCGTTCGCGGCGGTGAGCTCCGGCGACAACTCCAACATCATCGCGGCCCGGGTGGCGCGCGAGATGTTCGGCATCGAGAACGTCGCGGCCCGGATCTACGACCCCCGGCGCGCCGAGGTGTACCAGCGCCTGGGCATCCCGACGGTCGCCACCGTGCGCTGGACGGCGGACCAGATGCTGCGCAGGCTGCTGCCGTCGGGCGCCGAGCCGCTGTGGCGCGACCCGAGCGGCGGCGTGCAGCTCGCCGAGGTGCACACGACGCCGTCCTGGATCGGGCACAAGATCAGCACGCTCCAGGAGGAGACGGGCGTGCGCGTGGCGTTCCTCACCCGGTTGGGCGAGGCCATACTGCCGTCGTCGCAGACGGTGCTCCAGGAGGGCGACCTCGTCCACGTGATGATGCGTACGGACGAGATCGCGAAGGTCGAGGCGGCCTTCGCCGAGGGCCCCGAGGAGGGCGGTCACTGATGCGTGTGGCGATTGCCGGGGCCGGCGCGGTGGGACGTTCCATCGCGGGCGAGCTGCTGGAGAACGGGCACGAGGTGCTGCTCGTGGACAAGGCGCCGACCGCCATCTCGGTGGAGCGGGTGCCGATGGCCGAGTGGCTGCTCGCGGACGCCTGTGAGATCACGTCGCTGGACGAGGCGGCGCTCCAGCGCTGCAACGTCGTCATCGCGGCGACGGGCGACGACAAGGTGAACCTGGTCGTCTCGCTGCTGGCCAAGACCGAGTACGGCGTGCCGAGGGTCGTCGCCCGGGTGAACAACCCGAAGAACGAGTGGCTGTTCAACGAGTCGTGGGGCGTCGACGTGGCGGTGTCCACGCCGCGTCTGATGTCGGCGCTCGTCGAGGAGGCGGTGAGCGTCGGCGACCTGGTCCGGCTGCTGCGCTTCAGCCACGGCGACGCGAACCTGGTGGAGCTGACGCTGCCGCCGGAGTCGGCGCTGGCGGGGACCCAGGTCGGGGACGTCGCCTGGCCGGAGGACACCTCGCTGGTGACGATCATCCGGGGCCAGCGGGTGCTGACCCCGAACCCGGAGGAGAGCCTGGAGGCCGGTGACGAGCTGCTGTTCGTGGCCGCGCAGGCGCGCGAGGAGCAGCTGGAGGACCTGCTGTCGGTGCGCCGGGGCGACTCGGAGGCGTAGAGCGTGCGAGAGGGGCCCCGTCACCGGCCGGTGACGGGGCCCCTCTCGTACGTCTCAGAACTCCTGGCCCCTGGCTGCTTCGGCGGCGGCCGCCTTACGGGCCTTCTCGGCCTCCTCCTCCGCCTCCATCTCGGCGAAGACGTCGATCGGCGGCGGTGCCTTGGCGAGGAAGACCCAGGTCAGGTAGACCGCGAGCAGGAACGGCGGGATCTTCAGCGCGACCAGCACCCAGCCGAACTGGGTCGTGTCGGCCCACCAGTACAGCGGGAAGAGGATCGCGCACTTGGCGAGCAGGATCAGCCCCCAGGCGTAGCTGGCCTTGGTGTACGCCTTCTTGCGGCCGGGGTTACGGGTGCGCCAGGAGAGGTTCTCCTTGAACACCGGGCCCAGGATCAGGCCGATCAGCGGGAGGCCGGCGACCGCGGTGACCAGGTAGGCCAGGGCGAGGCCCAGGGTGTAGAGCATGCCCGGCAGGTAGAAGTCCTTGGCGTTGCCCGTCATCTTGGCGAAGACCACGCCGAAGGCCACACCGAAGACGCCGCTGAAGGCGTGCTTGACGGTGTCCTTGCGGATCAGCCGGACGACCACGAGCGCGAGCGACACCGCCAGGGCCGCGATGGCCGAGTAGGTGAGGTTCTTGTTGATGGTGAAGATCGTGACGAAGAGCAGCCCGGGCAGGACCGTCTCCACCATGCCCCTCACGCCGCCGAAGGCTTCGAAGAGCGCGGCCTCGGTGACCGCCCTGCTGTCGGCCTCCTGCTGGTCGGTGGTGCGGTCCGTGTCGGACGTCGGCTTGTCGAGAGACGTCACCGGCTACTCCTTGCCGAGCGGTCGGAGTTCGTATTTGGGGTTGAACAGCACCCGGCGACCGTGGCTCATGGCGATCCGGCCGGAGGCGATGAGCTTGCGGCCCGGTTCGATGCCCTGGATGGAGCGACGGCCGAGCCAGACCACGTCCAGCGGTGCGGTGCCGTCGAAGAGCTCCGCCTCCAGGGCGGGCACTCCGGCGCGCGGTCGCAGGGTGACCGTCCGCAAGGTACCAGTGACCTTCACGATCTGGCGGTCGCCGCATTCGGAGATCCGGGTGCACCCCGAGGCCTGCGAGTCCTCCTCCAGCTCCTCGCACTCCAGGTCCTCCTGGGAGCTCGAAAGCCGGTCGAGCATCCGCCGGAAGCGCCCGGCCGGGCGGTCGCCCTTGGGGGCCTTCTCGAATCGGGGAACAGCACTCATACCCGAAGGGTACCGGTCCCGCGAGGTCATGGCGGGTGGCCGCCGTCTCACCCGTACGGAGGACCCGTACGCGCCCGTCCGCCGGTCTCAGGCACGCTCGAAGCGGTAACCCATGCCCGGTTCGGTGACGAAGTGGCGGGGGTGGGAAGGATCGGCCTCCAGCTTGCGCCTGAGCTGGGCCATGTAGACGCGCAGGTAGTTGGTCTCGGTGCCGTACGAGGGCCCCCAGACCTCCTGGAGCAGCTGGCGCTGGCTGACGAGCCGGCCGCCGTTGCGGACCAGGACCTCCAGGAGGTGCCACTCGGTGGGCGTGAGCCGTACGTCGCGGCCGTCGCGGTGGACCTTCTTCGCGGCGAGGTCGACGGTGAAGCCCTCGGTCTCCACGACGACGACCTGGTCGCCGCCGTCCTGGCCGACCGGCTCGGCCCGCCGCACCGCGGCCCGCAGCCGGGCCAGCAGCTCGTCCATGCCGAAGGGCTTGGTCACGTAGTCGTCGGCCCCCGCGTCCAGCGCCTCGACCTTCTCGTCGGAGGTGTGGCGGGCCGAGAGGACCAGGATCGGGACCCGGGTCCAGCCTCGCAGGCCCCGGATCACGTCGACGCCGTCCATGTCGGGCAGCCCGAGGTCGAGGACGACGACGTCCGGGTGGCGGGTGGCGGCGAGCTGGAGGGCGGTGGCCCCGTCGGGCGCGGCGTCCACCTCGTACTTGCGCGCCTTCAGGTTGATCACGAGGGCGCGTACGATCTGCGGCTCGTCGTCCACCACAAGCACCCGGGTCATCGGGGTCCTGCCTTTCTGCGGGGCGTACGTCGGTGCGGGGAGGTCGGGGCGGTCCGGGAGGTCCGGCCGGTCCGGGCGGTTCATGAGGTGATCCGCGCCGGGAGGCCCGGGGCGGCCGGGGCGTGGCCAGGGGCGGCCCTGAGGGTCAGCACCATGGTGAGGCCGCCTCCCGGGGTGTCCTCGGCGTCGAGCGTGCCGCCCATGGACTCGGCGAAGCCCCGGGCCACCGCGAGGCCGAGGCCGACCCCGGCGCCGCGCGGGGCGTCTCCGTAACGCTGGAAGGGCTCGAAGATGCGCTCCTTGCCCTCGTCGGGGACGCCCCGGCCGCGGTCGGTCACCCGGAGTTCGACGCGGGCGCCGAGCGCGCTGGCCGCCACGGTGACGCGGTCGCCGTCGGGGCTGTACTTCACGGCGTTCTCCACGATGTTGGCGACGGCCCGCTCCAGAAGCCCGGGGTCGACGGCGACCATGGGCAGCGTCTCGGGTATGTCCAGGTCGACGCTGTCCTCGGGGACGCCGCCGAGGGCCATGGGCACCACCTCGTCCAGGTCGATCTCGCGGATGAGCGGGGTGACGGTGCCGGTCTGGAGGCGGGACATGTCCAGGAGGTTGCCGACGAGGTGGTCGAGGCGGTCGGCGCCGGCCTCGATGCCCTCCAGGAGTTCCGCCTCGTCGTCCTCGGACCAGGCGACGTCGTCCGAGCGCAGCGACGAGACGGCGGCCTTGATCGCGGCGAGCGGGGTGCGCAGGTCGTGGCTGACGGCCGCCAGGAGCGCGGTCCTGATGCGGTTGCCCTCGGCGAGTCTGCGGGCCTCCTCGGCCTCGTCCACCAGGCGCTGGCGGTCCAGGACGACGGCGGCCTGGGCGGCGAACGCCCCGAGCACCCGGCGGTCCTCGGCGGGCAGCACCCGGCCGGTCAGGGCCAGGGCCATGTGGTCCCCGACGGGCATGTCCACGTCGGCGTCCTCGGGCCGGGCGGCCGGGGCCGGGCCGACGCTGCCCGCGCAGGTCCAGGGGTCGACGTCGCTGCGCCGTTCCAGCAGGGCGACGGAACCCATGCCGAAGGTCTCCCGGACCCGGTCCAGCAGGGCGGCCAGCGTGGTCTCGCCGCGCAGCACGCTGCCGGCCAGGAACGACAGGATCTCGGACTCCGCGCGCAGCCGGGCGGCCTGATGGGTGCGGCGGGCCGCGAGGTCCACCACGGAGGCCACCGCGACGGCCACCGCGAAGAAGATCACGATGGCGACGAAGTTCTCCGGGTCCTGGACCGTGAGGGTGTGGGTCGGCGGGGTGAACCAGTAGTTCAGCAGCAGCGAGCCCACGGCGGCCGACGCGAGGGCGGGCCGCAGCCCGCCGAGCAGGGCCGCGCCCACGGTCAGGAAGAGGAAGAGCAGAACGTCGTTGGCGAGCCCGGGGCCGTTCTCCAGGCCCTTGAGGAGCAGCGAGAGGAGGACCGGACCGCCGACGCCGACCACCCAGCCCCAGAGGATGCGGGCCCGGCCGAGGCGGGCGCCCCGGGCGATGGGCAGGCCCCGGCCCTTGGCGACCTCGTCGTGGGTGACGATGTGGACGTCGAGGTCGGTGCCGGACTCGCGGGCGACGGTGGCGCCGACGCCGGGTCCGTAGATGTACTGCCAGGTCTTGCGCCGGCTGGAGCCCAGGACGATCTGGGTGGCGTTGACGCCCCGGGCGAACTCCAGGAGCGCCGAGGGTATGTCGTCGCCGATGACGTGGTGAAAGGTGCCGCCCAGGTCTTCCACGAGGGTGCGCTGGACGGCCAGCTCCTTGGGCGAGGCGGAGGTCAGCCCGTCGCTGCGGGCGATGTAGACGGCCAGGATCTCGCTGCCGGAGCCCTTGGCCGCCATCCGGGCGGCGCGGCGGATGAGGGTGCGGCCCTCGGGACCTCCGGTGAGGCCGACGACGATGCGTTCGCGGGCCTGCCAGGTGGTGCGGATGTTGTGCTCGCCCCGGTACTGCTGGAGGTATTCGTCCACCCGGTCGGCGACCCAGAGGAGGGCCAGCTCGCGCAGGGCGGTGAGGTTGCCGGGGCGGAAGTAGTTGGAGAGGGAGGCGTCGATCCGGTCGGGCTTGTAGATGTTGCCGTGGGCCATGCGGCGGCGCAGGGCCTGCGGCGACATGTCGACCAGTTCGAGCTGGTCGGCCCGGCGGACGACCTCGTCGGGCACGGTCTCGCGCTGGCGGACGCCGGTTATGGACTCGACCACGTCGCCGAGGGACTCGAGGTGCTGGATGTTGACGGTCGAGACGACGTCGATGCCGGCCTGGAGCAGTTCCTCGACGTCCTGCCAGCGCTTGGCGTTGCGGGAGCCCGGCACGTTGGTGTGGGCCAGTTCGTCCACCAGGGCGACGGCCGGGGCGCGCTCCAGGACGCCGTCGATGTCCATCTCGGTGAAGACGGCCGAGCGGTGCTCGATCTCTCGGCGCGGGACCACTTCGAGGCCGTGCAGCAGGGTCTCGGTGCGCGGGCGGTCGTGATGCTCGACGAAGCCGACGACGCAGTCGGTGCCGCGTTCGACGCGCCGGTGCGCCTCGGCGAGCATCGCGTACGTCTTGCCGACGCCGGGTGCCGCACCGAGGTAGATCCGAAGTTTGCCGCGCGCCATGGCTCCATTGTCTTCCGGAACAGGCGGCTGCCGCCGTGGCAGCCACGGTTCGAAAGTACCTGGTGAATTTCCGGCATATCGGACAGGGATGGGGGAGCGGCGGGATTTGACGCAACCCTGACACCGCTCCCCCGGCCGGTGATCAGTGCTCGATGATGTGGCCGTCGCTGAGTTCGAGGACCCGGTCGGCGAGGCCGAGGAGCTGTGCGTCGTGGGTGGCGACGAGCGCGGTGACGCCCTCGCTGCGCACGACGGCGCGCAGCAGCTCCATCACCGCGAGGCCGGTCTCCGCGTCGAGCTGTCCGGTCGGCTCGTCGGCGATCAGCAGGGCGGGCCGGTTGGCGAGCGCGCGGGCGATGGCCACGCGCTGCTGCTGTCCGCCGGAGAGCTCGCCGGGGCGCTGGGCCGCGTGGTCGGCGAGGCCGACGAGGGAGAGCAGCAGGGACACCCGCTCCTCGCGCTCCTTGGGGTCGGCCTTGCGGAGCCGCAGGGGCACGCCCACGTTCTCGGCGGCGGTGAGGATCGGGATCAGGCCGAAGGACTGGAAGATGAATCCGATCCGGTCCCGGCGCAGCTCCAGGAGTCCGTTCTCGCCGAGCGAGGAGAGGTCGGTGCCGTCGACGGTGATCCGGCCGCCGTCCGGGGCGTCGAGGCCGCCGACGAGGTTGAGCAGGGTGGTCTTGCCGGAGCCGGAGCGCCCCTTGAGGGCGACGAGCTCGCCGCGCGGCACCTCGAAGGAGACGCCGCGCAGCGCGTGCACCGCTCCCGCGCCGGAGCCGTAGGAGCGGTGCAGGTCCTCGACGCGGACCATGGGGCCGTCGGCGACGGCCGTGCCGGCGCCTCCGCCGGTGCTGGTGTCGGCGGTGTGGTCGGTCATGGTGTTCCCCCGTGGGTCCTCGGTCCTGTCGGCCGCCAGTATGTGCAGGTGGCGCGGGACCGGGCAATGCCCCTCCCCCGTCATCCCCGCATCGGCCGCCGGACGCTTCCGGCCGGTGTCGCCCCCGTACGCGCCGGTGGACCGCACCCCGGAGAAGGGGTGCGGCCCACCGGCCGGTGTCCGCGGGTGCGGGTGCGGGTCAGCGCACCTCGGTGATCTCGGGACCGCGCTGGAGGCCCGCCATGCCGCCGGAGAACTTCGAGCCCTCCTGCTCCTCCTGCTGCACGCCCTCGGGGACCATCTGGGCGTCGTTGGGGAGCTTGAGGACGATCGGGTCGCGCGGGGCCATCGGGCCCTCGCCGCGGACGACCACGGTGTCCCGGAAGACCGACTCCAGGAGCCCGGCGGCCTCCGGCTGCACGGCGCCCTGACCGGAGATCACCCCGCGCAGGAACCAGCGCGGGCCGTCGACGCCGACGAAGCGCACCAGCTGCACGCCGTTCGCCCCGTCGGGAAGCTGTACGGGGACCTGAGCGCGCAGCTCCCAGCCCAGCGGGCCCTCGACCTCGTCGATGATGCCGCCCTGCTGGGTGATGCCCGTGGCGATCTCCTCGCGGACCTCGCCCCAGATGCCCTCCTTCTTGGGGGCGGCGAAGGCCTGGAGCTGGATGGCGCTGTCGCGCATCACGACGGTGGCGGCGACGATCGCGTCACCGGCGACCTCCACGCGGAGCTCCATACCCTCGACGCCGGGCACGAAGATGCCGCCCAGGTCGACCCGGCCGTCGCCGGGCTGGGACACCTCGCTGACGTCCCACGGACCGTCCGGGCGCGGCGCCGGCGGGAGGTTCGTCCGGCGGGTCTCGCCCTCGGCGTCATCCTGCTCGTCGACGACCTGCTCGGCCTCGCGCGCCTCGTCCGCCGTGTCATCGGCGGCACCACTGTTCTTGCGACGTCCGAACACGTCACTGTCCTTCCCGGTCGGATTCGACCGAAGCGTAGCCGTTCCCGCCCTGGGGAACCCCGCCCCGGACGCCATCAACATCAACGGCGGCATGGCCGCCGGTGGACCCGAAGCCCCCTTCGGCCCGCGCCGAGCCGGGAAGCTCCGACACCTCGTGGAAGCGCACCTTCTCGACCTGCTGCACGACCAGCTGGGCAATCCGGTCGAACCGCTCGAACCGCACGGACTCGCGCGGGTCGAGATTGATGACGATCACTTTGATCTCTCCACGGTACCCGGCATCGACCGTCCCCGGGGCATTCACCAGGGCGACTCCGCAGCGGGCGGCGAGACCGGATCGGGGGTGCACGAACGCGGCGTACCCGTCGGGCAGGGCGATCGAAACCCCGGTGGGCAGTACGGCCCGCTCCCCCGGCGCGAGCTCGGCGGCCTCGGTCGTCACGAGGTCCGCGCCGGCGTCGCCGGGGTGCCCGTAGGACGGAAGCGGAACCTCCGGGTCGACCCGGCGGATCAGGACGTCGACGGGGTGGCGCATCACGGGTTCACCTCGAAGGCGCGGGCGCGCCTGACCTGGTCGGGGTCGGCCATGGCCGCCTGGATCTCGGCGGGCCGGCCGTTCTCGATGAAGTGGTCGACCTTGACCTCGATGAACAGGGCGTCGGCCCGCACCGCGACCGGCCCGTCCGGGCCGCCGATCCGGCCGGTGGCCCGGGAGTAGATCTTCCGGCCGTGCACGGCGGTGACCTCGGCGTCGAGGAACAGCACGGTGTCGACGGGGACGGGCCGCACGAAGTCGGTCTCCAGCCGTCCGGTGACCGCGATGACCCGCAGCAGCCAGTTCAGCGAGCCCAGCGTCTCGTCGAGAGCGGTGGCCAGCACCCCGCCGTGCGCCAGGCCCGGAGCGCCCTGGTGGGCCGCCTTCACGGTGAACTCGGCGGTCACCCGGACGCCCTCGCCGGCCCGCGCCTGGAGGTGCAGCCCGTGGGGCTGGCCGGAGCCGCAGCCGAAGCAGTGCTCGTAGTGCGCGCCGAGGAGCTCGCCGGGGGCCGGGGCGTCGGGGTGCCGGACCGGTTTCACCGCGTCGGCCGGGGGCGTCAGAGCCGCAGATGTTCCACTCACAGGCGCAGACCTTACCCGCGCGGGTACGCGCCGGTCGCACCGTGCCAAGCTGGAGCCATGCAGCCTTCGACCCCGCCCTACGACGAACGTCTCACCGCACCCCGTTCGTGGTGGCTGATCGCCGTCCTGATCGGCATCGCGTGCGCGCTGATGCTGCTGCCGCTGGGCACCCTGCCGCTCCTCGCCGGCCTGGCCGGCGGCACGGTCCTGTCGGCCGTCGCGGTCAGCTCGTACGGCTCCGCCCGCATCCGGGTGGTGGCCGGTGCGCTGGTCGCCGGGGACGCGCGGATTCCGGTCTCGGCGCTCGGGGAGGCCGAGGCGCTGGACGCCGAGGAGGCGCGCGCCTGGCGCACGCACAAGGCGGACGTCCGGGCCTTCATGCTGCTGCGCAGCTACATCCCGACGGCGGTCCGGATCGAGGTCACCGACCCGGCGGACCCGACCCCGTACGTCTATCTCTCGACGCGCGAACCGAAGGCCCTCGTGGCGGCGCTGGACGCGGCGGTCCGGGCTCAGGGCCTTTCGTCCGGACCGGGTCGCAGCGGGGGCTGATCCGGGAGGCGGTCCCAGGGGATCTGTTTGCCGCGCAGGTCCTTCCTGACCCGTTCGGCGAGCTTCCTGGTGTCGCGCCGGTTCATGGACGCGCCGACCGCGGCGCCGATCATGAACGGGATCAGGCTCGGCAGGTCGCGCGCGGTGCGCTTCATGATCTGGCGGCGCAGTTCGCGCTTCATCCGGCCGCTCAGCGCCGCGTCGACCGAGGCGGGCCGGGTGACCTCGATGCCGCGCTCCTCGGTCCAGGCGGAGAGGTAGGCGGTGGAGCGCCGCCCGATGCCGCCCGGGGGACGGCGTCCGTAGACCTCGTGCAGCTCGGCGACGAGCTTCATCTCGATGGCGGCGACGCCGGTGACCTCGGTGGCCAGCTCGGCGAGCATGACGGGCGGCACGGGCATCATGGCCGCCGCGCCGATTCCGGCGCCGACGGTCGCGGTCGCGCGGCTCGCGCCCACGACGAGCCGGTCCGCGATCTCCTCCGGCCCGAGGCCGGGAAAGTGCTTGCGCAGGGTGGCGAGGTCACGCACAGGGACGCGGGGAGCGATGTGGATGATCAGGTCCGCGATTTGACCGATCGCTTCCTTGGCGCTCTCCCCGCCCTTGCGTACACCCCGTTTCACTGAACTCAGACGGCCTGCCCCGGTCACGGGCTCCGTCCTGCCGACCTGTCCGGCCCCATCGGCCGTGTCGGCTCCGACAGCCTCACGGGCTGCGCGTACCGCTGCTTCGGCTGCTTCGAGCGAGGCCGCCTGCAGGCCCCGCTCGTCGTCCTGTCCGTCCGGCGAGGGTGGCAGGGCGGACCGCTCGGCAGGCGCCTGGGCGCCTTCTGCCGGGCCTGTACCGCCCTGGTACGCCTCCGGTGGCCTTCTGCCCCAGGGGCGCCGCTTGCGGAACGGTGTGTCCCCTGCCACGGCCGACCGGATCTCAGTCGCAGTCGCGGCAGATCGGCTGACCGTTCTTCTCGCGGGCCAGCTGGCTGCGGTGGTGCACGAGGAAGCAGCTCATGCAGGTGAACTCGTCGGCCTGCTTGGGCAGGACCCGTACGGCCAGCTCCTCGTTGGACAGGTCTGCGCCGGGCAGCTCAAGTCCCTCGGCCGCGTCGAACTCGTCGACGTCGACGGCGGACGCCGTCTTGTCGCTCCGGCGCGCCTTCAGCTCTTCAAGGCTGTCCTGATCGACGTCGTCGTCGGTCTTGCGTGGGGTGTCGTAATCCGTTGCCATGTCGCTCTCCCCCTCTGGGTGTCTGCGGTGTCTCAGCGCTCGTAACGCGTGAGAGGCCGGACTTGTGCCCGACCTGAGGCGGAGATTTTGCCTCACATCAAGGTCTGTTACTCAATCGACACCCAAAAGGACCGCTCGGGAGTGATCGGCTTGGGTGGCGATGGGGACCGTACACGGTCCCGGCGGCGCCCTTCGCAGGCGCCACCCCGTGTACTTCCCGTCATGTCTGCCCCCGAAAACCCGGTGATTCGCCGGGTTTCCGGTGAGTTCCCTGGTCACGGAGCGTGGGCAGGGAGATATTCGCTCCTGTGATCGATCACACACGGACGCTCCGGGATCAGGTCCCGAAAATTCCGCTCAAAGCGAACAAAAAATAATCGGCGCGCAAAGCTCCTCACAGGCCGGTCAGACCGGCAGTGAGACGCGCATCACAAGACCACCGCCCTCGCGCGGCTCGGCGATGATACGGCCGCCATGGGCGCGGGCGACGGAACGCGCGATCGACAGACCGAGCCCGACCCCCTTGTCGCTGCCCGTCCGCTCCGTACGCAGCCGCCTGAAGGGTTCGAAGAGGTTGTCGATCTCGTACGCCGGGACCACGGGGCCCGTGTTCGAGACGACGAGCACCGCCTCGCCGGGCAGCAGTGCCGTGCTCACCTCCACCCAGCCGTCCTCCGGGACGTTGTAGCGGACGGCGTTCTGTACGAGGTTCAGCGCGATGCGCTCCAGCAGGACGCCGTTGCCCTGGACGACGGCCTCGGCCAGCTCCACGCGCATGTCCACGCCCTTGCCCTCGGCCTCGCCGCGCGCCTGGTCCACGGCGCGCGAGGCGACCTCGGCGAGGTCGACGGGTTTGCGCTCGACGATCTGGTTGTCGCTGCGGGCCAGCAGCAGCAGGCCCTCCACCAGCTGCTCGCTGCGCTCGTTGGTGGCCAGCAGCGTCTTGCCCAGCTGCTGGAGCTCGGGCGGCGCCTCCGGGTCGGAGAGGTGGACCTCCAGCAGCGTGCGGTTGATGGCGAGCGGCGTGCGCAGCTCGTGCGAGGCGTTGCCGACGAACCGCTGCTGCGCGGTGAAGGCCCGCTCCAGCCGGTCCAGCATGTCGTCGAAGGTGTCGGACAGCTCCTTGAGCTCGTCGTCCGGCCCGTCCAGCTCGATGCGCCTGGACAGGTCGGTCCCGGCCACGGTGCGGGCGATGCGGGTGATCCGGCCCAGGGGCGAGAGCACCCGGCCCGCCATGCCGTAGCCGAAGGCGAAGGCGATGATGCTGAGTCCCACCAGGGCCAGCAGCGACCGGTTGAGCAGCGTGTCCAGCGCCTGCTGGCGCTGGTGGTTCACGCAGGCGTTCATCGCCGCGTTGAACTCGTCAGGAGCCGCCGTCTGGGGCAGGTTGCAGACCTCGCTGGTCACTTTGCCGGAGGCGATCTTGAACGGCAGCTCACTGCCCACGTGCATGGCCTGGGCGGCCAGCATGTAGATGATCGACAGCAGCAGGATGCCCGCGATCAGGAACATGCCGCCGTACAGCAGCGTGAGCCGTATCCGGATGGTCGGGCGCAGCCACGGGTAGGGGGCCTCCTGCTGTTTGGGCTCCCAGGTGGGTTTGGGGGGCACCCCCACGGGCGGCGGGACGGCGGCCACCGGCGTCAGATCCGGTAGCCGGAGCCGGGCACCGTGACGATCACGGGCGGCTCGCCGAGCTTGCGGCGCAGGGTCATGACGGTCACCCGGACGACGTTGGTGAACGGGTCGGTGTTCTCGTCCCACGCCTTCTCCAGCAGCTGCTCCGCCGAGACGACGGCGCCCTCGCTGCGCATCAGGACCTCCAGGACGGCGAACTCCTTGGGCGCGAGCTGGACCTCCTGGCCGCCCCGGAAGACCTCCCGGCGGTTGGGGTCCAGCTTGATGCCGGCCCGCTCCAGGACGGGCGGCAGGGCGACGGTCGTGCGCCGGCCGAGGGCCCGTACCCGGGCGGTCAGCTCGCTGAACGCGAAGGGCTTGGGCAGATAGTCGTCCGCGCCGAGCTCCAGGCCCTCCACCCGGTCGCTGACGTCCCCGGACGCGGTGAGCATGAGCACCCTGGTGGGCATGCCGAGCTCCACGATCCGGCGGCAGACGTCGTCGCCGTGGACCAGGGGGAGGTCGCGGTCGAGCACCACGACGTCGTAGTCGTTGACCTCGATGCGCTCCACGGCCGCGGCCCCGTCGTAGACGACATCGACGGCCATGGCCTCACGGCGCAATCCGGTGGCCACCGCATCGGCGAGCAGCTGCTCGTCCTCCACGACGAGTACGCGCACGGCGCTTCCTTCCCTAGAATTTCGCAAGCGGTCTGCACCCCGGGGCTCCGGGTGTCCGGGACGGCCCGGCCGTCCGCGCCGCGGGCACGGCCCCGGCACACTTGTGCGGCTCCATCCTGCCCGTAACCCGCATAAACCGGCGGTAAGACGTCCCGCCCCGACCTGGGGCTCCGGGGAAGCAACGGGATTTCCGGGCCAGTTGAGGTTTCTCTGAGCTTCGGGCGGGGGAGTACGCATTCACACCCGCGATCACGTCTTCCCATGTGGCGTTGTCACAGGCCCCTCCGTCCCCCGGAGAGTGCGTGATCACCCGCCCTACCGCCTCGGCGGAGGGAAACCCGGGCACACCCCCGTGCCACCGACCCACGATGAGGGGGCGCTTCATGGACGCTTTCACCGCAGGTCTGCTGCACCGCATCAAGACGACCGAGGACGACCTCACCAAGGCCCGAGAGACGGGCGACGACTTCCTGGCGGACGTCGAGCAGAGCGAGCTGGACGACCTCCGTCGTCTCGCCGCCGAGCACGGTGTGCGAATCAGCACGACGGCGAACGCCTGACCGTCACAAACGGGCGAAAGGCCCCGCAGCCGCTGTACGGCGGCTGCGGGGCCTTTCCGCTGCCCCGGTACGGCTCGGCGGTCCCGGATCAGTCGTGCCAGGCGCCCAGCTCGTCCAGGAGGGCCTGGAGCGGTTCGAAGACCCCGGGGGACGCGGCGACGGTCAGCTCGCCGTCGGCCGGCCTGCCCGGGCGCCCGCCGGTGAGGGCGCCGGCCTCCCGGGCGATGAGGTCGCCCGCGGCCAGGTCCCAGGGGTGCAGCCCGCGCTCGAAGTAGCCGTCGAGCCGGCCGGCGGCCACGTCGCAGAGGTCGATCGCGGCGGAGCCGCCGCGCCGGATGTCCCGGACCTGCGGGACGAGGTCACGCGCCACCTCGGCCTGGTGGGCCCGGACCTCGGCGACGTAGTTGAAGCCGGTGGCCACCAGCGCCTCGGCGAGCGGGGCGGTCTCCCGGCACCGCAGCCGGACGTCCTTGTTGCCGTACGCGCCGCCCGTGACGAAGGCTCCACGACCGCGCTGAGCGAAGTACGTCTCGCCGCGCATCGGCACCTCGACCACCCCGGCGACCCGCTCGCCGTACATCTCGACGCCGATGGAGACGGCCCAGGACGGGAGTCCGTACAGGTAGTTCACCGTGCCGTCGAGCGGGTCGATCACCCAGCGCACACCGCTGACGCCCTCGGCGGTCGTGCCGCCCTCCTCCCCGAGGTAGCCGTCCAGCGGGCGGTTGGCGATCAGGTACTCGGTGATCAGCTTCTCGGCGGCGATGTCCATCTCGGTCACGACGTCGACCGGGCTGGACTTGGTCGCGGCCACGCCCAGCCCCGCCGGACGCCCGTCGCGCAGCAGCCGGCCGGCGAGTTCCGCGGCTTCCCGGGCGAGTTCGAGCAGGGTCTCCACTGAGTGTTCGACTTGGGTCACGGCGTTCCCTAAGAGGTTGAGAGTGCGGCGGACGGGGAAGGGCGAGGGCTTACGCGTAGGGGCTGTCGGCGCCCGCGGCGGCGGGCTTGGGCGCCCGGGCCGGGCAGCAGCCCACCGGGCAGAGGTCGTGGCTCGCGCCGAGCGTCCCGAGGGCGCACCGCCGCGGCTCGCCGCCCCGCTCGGCGTCGGCCCGTTCCAGGACGAGCTCGCGCACGGCGGCGGCGAACCGGGGGTCGGCGCCGACCGTCGCGGAGCGGCGTACCGGCAGACCCAGCTCGGCGGCCTTGGCGGTGGCCTCGGTGTCGAGGTCGTACAGGACCTCCATGTGGTCCGAGACGAAGCCGATGGGCGCCATCACGACGGCGGGGACCCCTTCGCCGTGGAGCGCTTCGAGGTGGTCGCAGATGTCGGGCTCCAGCCACGGGATGTGCGGCGCGCCGCTGCGCGACTGGTAGACGAGCCGCCAGGGGTGGGCCGTGCCGGTCCGCTCGCGCACCGCGTCCACGATCAGCCGGGCCACGTCGACGTGCTCGGCGACATAGGCGCCGCCGTCCCCGTGCGCCTCCGCGGGACCCGAGCTGTTGGCCGCCGAAGTCGGGATGGAGTGCGTGGTGAAGGCCAGGTGCGCGCCGGCGCGCACCTCCTCGGGCAGGTCCGCCAGCGAGGCCAGGACGCCCTCGACCATGGGCTCCACGAAGCCGGGGTGATTGAAGTAGTGCCGGAGTTTGTCCACGCGCGGCACGGGAAGGCCCTCGGCCTCCAGGGCGGCCAGCGACTCGGCGAGGTTCTCGCGGTACTGCCGGCAGCCGGAGTACGAGGCGTAGGCGCTGGTCGCCAGGACCGCGATGCGACGGTGGCCGTCCTCGACCATCTCGCGCAGCGTGTCGGTGAGGTACGGGGCCCAGTTGCGGTTGCCCCAGTACACGGGCAGCTCCAGCCCGTGCGCGGAGAAGTCCTCGCGCAGCGCGTCGAGCAGGGCCCTGTTCTGGGCGTTGATCGGACTCACGCCCCCGAACAGGAAGTAGTGCTTGCCGACCTCCTTGAGCCGTTCCTCGGGGATGCCCCGGCCGCGGGTCACGTTCGCGAGGAACGGAACCACGTCGTCCGGGCCTTCGGGGCCACCGAAGGAGAGCAGCAGCAGGGCGTCGTAGGGGGCTGGATCGCGCAGATCGGACATGCCGTCGATCCTGCCACCCGCGCCCGGGCGGGGTGGCACCGACGTCCGGAGCGGGCGCTTCCGGGCCCCGCGCGGGGCGGCGGGAGGGGTGGATGAATGTGCGGGAACCGTGAGTATGATCCCCCTCCAACCGGCCGGTAACCCGTGGTTTCCGGCCGTCGGAAGCGCCGGCTGGGTGGGCCGGTTCCTAGGGAAGGGTGCGGGGAAGATGACCGAGACCTACGCACGGACGGCGGCGGGCCCGTGGCGCAACTGGGCGGGGACCGTCACCGCACGGCCGGCCCGGACCGTGTCCCCCGCGTCGGTGGACGAACTCGCCGAGGCGCTGCGCAGGGCCGCCGAGGACGGGCTGCGGGTGAAGCCGGTCGGCACCGGGCACTCGTTCACCTCGACCGCGGCCACCGACGGGCTGCTGATCCGGCCCGATCTACTGACCGGCATCCGCGAGATCGACCGCAAGGCGATGACGGTGACCGTCGAGGCGGGCACCCCGCTGAAGCGCCTGAACACTGCGCTGGCCCGCGAGGGCCTCTCGCTCACCAACATGGGCGACATCATGGAGCAGACGGTCGCCGGAGCCACCTCCACGGGCACGCACGGCACCGGCCGCGACTCGGCGTCCATATCCGCGCAGATACGCGCCCTGGAGCTGGTGACCGCGGACGGCACGGTGCTGACCTGTTCGGAGACCGAGAACGCCGACGTGTTCGCGGTGGCGCGGATCGGGCTCGGCGCTCTGGGCGTCATCACCGCGATCACCTTCGCCGTGGAGCCGGTCTTCCTGCTGACCGCCCGCGAGGAGCCGATGGGCTTCGACCAGGTGACGACCGACTTCGATCAGCTCGTGGCCGAGAACGAGCACTTCGAGTTCTATTGGTTCCCGCACACCGGGAACTGCAACACCAAGCGCAACAACCGCAGCGCCGGTCCCGCCGCCCCGCCCGGCAAGGTCAGCGGCTGGGTCGAGGACGAACTGCTGTCCAACGGCGTCTTCCAGGTCGCCTGCGCGCTCGGCCGGGCCGTCCCCGCCACGATCCCCTCGATCGCCAGGATCTCCAGCCGGGCCCTGTCGGCGCGCACGTACACCGACATCCCGTACAAGGTGTTCACCAGCCCGCGACGGGTGCGGTTCGTGGAGATGGAGTACGCGCTGCCGCGCGAGGCCGCCGTCGAGGCGCTGCGCGAGGTCCGGGCGATGGTGGACCGCTCGCCGCTGCGGATCAGCTTCCCGGTGGAGGTGCGCACCGCACCGGCCGACGACATCGCGCTCTCCACGGCGTCGGGCCGGGAGAGCGCGTACATCGCCGTCCACATGTACCGGGGCACGCCCTACCAGGCGTACTTCACGGCGGTGGAGCGGATCATGACCGCGCACGACGGCCGCCCGCACTGGGGCAAGATCAACACCAGGGACGCCGCGTACCTCTCCGGGGTGTATCCGCGTTTCGGCGAGTTCACGGCCGTCCGGGACCGGCTGGACCCGGACCGGCTGTTCGGCAACGACTATCTGCGCCGGGTGCTGGGCGACTGACCCGGGCTCACTCCCCCGCTTCGGTGGCCTCGGGCGCCGGGGCGCCGTCCGTGGCCGCCGGTTCTGGCGTCGCGCTCCCGCCGCCGTCGGTGGCGCTCGGGGTCGGCGTGGCCGAGGGCTCGACGCCGCCGCCCGCCGGGTCCGAGGGGGTCGGCGAGGGCGTCGCCCCTTCGGTGGGAGCGCCGCTCCGGTCCGGCTGCGGGGCGGTCCCCTCCCCGTCCTGGCCGCCGGTGCCGGGCGTCGCCGTGCCGTTCCCGTCCTGTCGGCCGGGGTTCGTCCCGCCCTGGCCGGGACCGCCGGTTTCGGTGGGCTCGGGCGTGGCGGGCCCGCCGCCGTGCCCACCGCGCACGACGGACCCCACGGTCGTGCCGTGCCCGCCGCTCAGGTCGTCCCCGGAGATCAGTTCGTACGTGGTGATGCCGGCCATCGAGACCGCGAACACCACGGCCGCGCCGATGGCCGAACGCTTCCAGCCCCGCAGCCGGGTGCCGTGCGTGGTGGCCTCGGAGAACTCCTCGTCCGGCCCGGCGCCGACGGCGGGGCCGGGCAGAACGGTCGTGGCGTCGGGCTCCACACGACGCAGGAGCGTCGTCTCGTCCGGGGCCGCACTGCGCAGGAGCACGGTCTCGTCCGGGGCCGCACTGCGCAGGAGCATCGTCTCGTCCGGCTGCGGGTCCGTCCGGCGCAGCACCGTCGTGGCGTCGTCCACCGCTCCCAGCAGGGCGGTCTCCCGCGGCGAGGGCTCCGACCGCCGCACACCGGTCTCGCGGGTGCGGACGGTCACCTCGCGGTCCGGGTGCTTCACCTGGACCGTGACCTCGCGGATCTGCTCACCCGTACGACGGAAGAAGTGCTGGAAGACCGAGCCACCACAGGTCGCCACGACGCTCATGACCCCGGCGCCCGCGATGGTTCCGTACACACCGAGCTGGGAAGCCGCCACGGCCGCCGCCACCGCGGCCACCGCGCTGCCCGCCACCTGGGGCAGGCTCAGATCGATCCGCCTCTCCTTGGGTTCTATGTCGCTTTCCGGCTTCTGCACCATTTCCAGCCCTTGATTGACATCTCTCCCACCATGCACCAACTAGGGACACACGAGCGAAGCCGAAAGTTCCGGTTGCGTGGATTGTGTGAAGCACGACACGGATCATGAGCGGGAGGCGTCCGGAGGGGTAGGTCAACCCCCGCACCTCAGGAGAAGTTCGGCGGCGCGGCGGTCCACCCACATGGCCCGAATGGAGTACTGTGGCGAGCCCTGGGGCCGGACACCCGCGCGGGCGTCCGGAACCTTCGGGAGGGGGCCGAAGGAGGCACTCGATCCGGCGGCGCACGGCATCGCACGGCGGCCAGTGACACGGAGTGACCATCGGTCACTTTGCGTTGCGCGTAGGCTACCGTGGCATACCGGCGATCAAGGGCTCACGCCCGACACGCCGGGCAACACGGCAATGTTGTGGCAGGCTGCACCCGGGCAGGCCACACTCGACTAGCGGAAGCAGCGACGCACGTGACGTCGGCAGGCACCACCCGGGAGGTCCCCATGCCCGAACTGCGTGTCGTGGCCGTCTCCAACGACGGCACACGACTGGTGCTCAAAGCTGCGGACAGTACGGAGTACACGCTTCCGATCGACGAGCGGCTGCGAGCCGCCGTGCGCAACGACCGCGCCCGGCTCGGCCAGATCGAGATCGAGGTGGAGAGCCACCTCCGCCCCCGCGACATCCAGGCACGGATACGAGCCGGCGCCTCCGCCGAGGAGGTCGCCCAGTTCGCCGGGATTCCCGTCGACCGTGTCCGCCGCTTCGAGGGCCCCGTGCTCGCGGAGCGCGCCTTCATGGCCGAGCGGGCCCGGAAGACTCCCGTGCGCCGTCCCGGCGAGAACACCGGACCCCAGCTCGGCGAGGCGGTGCAGGAGCGGCTGCTGCTGCGCGGCGCCGACAAGGAAACCGTCCAGTGGGACTCCTGGCGCCGCGACGACGGCACCTGGGAGGTCCTTCTCGTCTACCGGGTCGCCGGTGAGCCGCACTCGGCGAGCTGGACGTACGACCCGCCGCGCAGGCTGGTCCAGGCCGTGGACGACGAGGCCCGTTCGCTGATCGGCGAGACGGACGAGGTCGCCGCGCCCGAGCCCAGCTTCCCGTTCGTGCCCCGGATCGCCCGGCTGCCGCGCGACCGGCCACTGGACCGCGCGCTCGACCGGCAGATCGAGCGTCCGGCCCCGCCGCCGCCCCCGGAGCCGGAGGAGCGGATCGCCGGGGTGACAGCGAGCGAGCGGGATTCCCTCACCAGCCTGCTGGAGGCGGTGCCCAGCTTCCGCGGTGACATGGTCGTACCGGAACGCCCCGCGCCGCCCGAGCCCCCCGCGATCGAGCCGCCGGAGCGGGAGCCGGAGGCCGAGGAGCCGCCGGCCGCCTCGGCCGGAGCGGGCTCCGCCTACGCGGACGTCCTGATGCCGCGTGCGGTCGCCGGTCACCGCGACCGGCTGACGGGCACGACGGACCGGCAGGCCGAGGCGGACGGGGTCCGGCCCGGGCGCAGAGCCGCGGTGCCCAGCTGGGACGAGATCGTCTTCGGCACCCGCCGCAAGAAGCAGGACTAGACGGCATGCCAAGGGCCCGTACGCGAGCGCGTACGGGCCCTTGTGCGTCGTCCTCGCGCGACGGCGTTCCGTTACCCGGGCTGGGGCCCCGTGGCGACCGGGCGCGACTCGTCGGCGGACCACTGCGACCAGGAGCCCGCGTAGAGCGCGGCCCGGTGCCCGGCGAGCTCCAGCGCCAGCACCTGCTGGGCCCCGGAGACGCCCGAGCCGCAGTAGACACCGACCTCCGCCGCCTCCCCTTCGACGCCCAGCCCGGCGAACCGGGCGGCCAGGCGCTCGGGGCTCAGGAAGCGCCCGTCGGCGGCCACGTTCTCGCCGGTCGGTGCGGAGAGCGCGCCGGGGATATGGCCGCCGACCCGGTCGATGGGTTCCACGTCGCCCCGATAGCGCTCGGCCGCCCGCGCGTCGAGCAGGACACCCGAGCGGGCCAGCGCCGCGGCGCCGTCCGCGTCGAGCAGCGGCAGCGCTCCCGGGACGGGCACGAAATCGCCCTCGGCCGGGTCCGGGGTCTCCTTCGACAGCTCCCCCGCCCAGGCCGCGAGGCCGCCGTCCAGCACGCGTACGTCGGAATGCCCCGCCCAGCGCAGCAGCCACCAGGCTCGGGCAGCCGCCCAGCCCTGACCACCGTCGTAGACGACGACCGGGCCGTCCTGGCGGACCCCGGCCCGGCGCATCGCGGCGCCGAACTCAGCCGGGTCGGGCAGCGGGTGGCGGCCGCCGGTGCCCGCGGGACCGGCGAGCTCCGCGTCGAGGTCCACGAAGACCGCGCCGGGGATGTGCCCGGCCTCGTAGTCGGGCCGGCCGTGCGGGCCGCCCAGCTGCCAACGTACGTCCAGGAGCACCGGCGGACGCGGGCCCGCCAGTTCGCTCGCGCATTCGGATGCGGAGATGATGGGCTTCATGCGTGCCATCCTCGCGCACCCGCCCGCCTGCCCGTAACAACGGCCAAGCGGGTATACCGGGGCAAAACGGTCCGGCTGGGACGAGATCCCGGACATGACGGCGCGGCCGGAGCGCATCCCGCGCCCGGTGGTGCAAGCATCTGCACGGGGCGTACACGACTCGCACCGCACCACGGCGCGCCGGCCCCGTTTTCCCGTACGGCCACCACGATGGTCCGAGGAGAGTGACGATGACCGAGGCTGCCGCTCGGCGTACACCCGGAACACCTTGCTGGGTGAGCCTGATCGTGCACGGCCTGCGCACGACCCAGAACTTCTACGCCGAGCTGTTCGGCTGGGAGTTCGGCCCCGGCCCCGAGCAGCTCGGCCCGTACGTACGGGCGCTGATCGACGGGAAGGAGGTCGCGGGCATCGGCCAGTTGCCGCCGGACCGGCATCTCCCGATCGCCTGGACGACCTACCTGGCCACCGACGACGCGGATCAGACGGCGGAGGCCATCCGGGCCTGCGGCGGCACGGTCGGCGTCGGGCCGCTCGACGCGGGCGAGGCGGGCCGGATGGCCATCGCCTCCGACCCGGGCGGCGCCGTCTTCGGCATCTGGCAGGCCGCCGCGCACGTCGGCACCACGCTGGCCGGGGCGCCCGGCACCCCGGTCTGGAACGAGCTGGTGACCAGGGAGACGTCGACGGTCGCCAAGTTCTACCAGGCGGTCTTCGGCTACGAGACCAAGGCCGTCGTCTCGGCGGACTTCGACTACCAGACGCTGCACCTCCACGGCCGCCCGGTCGCCTCGCTGCACGGCGTCGGCCACGCCCTGCTGCGCGACCGGGGACCGCACTGGATGACGTACTTCGAGGTGGCCGACACGGACGAGGCCGCGCAGCAGGTGGCGGAGCTCGGCGGGCAGGTCCTGAGCCCGCCGAGGGAGGGCCCGAGCGGCAGGGTGGCGACGGTCGCGGACCCGGAGGGCGCGGTCTTCACGATCCAGCGCTCGGCGGCGCGCTGACCGCACCGCGCACCAGCCGCCAGGGCGCGAGCTGAACGACGCCGAACGCCACCTCGGCCACCAGGAACAGCCAGAGCCAGTACGGTGCGCCGTGGGCGAGCGCGTACGCCTGCCACAGGGCGAACAGCGTGCGCGCGAGGCCGTCGTACAGACCGTGCGCCGGCAGCGGGCGGACGAGGCGCAGGAGCGCCCAGACGACCACCACCGACCCCATGAGGTTGGCGTAGAGGGTTTCGATCGGGTCGAGGGCGGGCAGGGCGCCCGCCCCGATCGCCTCCCCGAGCCGGGACAGCACGTCGTGCGCCGACCGGTATGTCCACGGGGTGGCGAACCCCGCGGTGACGACGAGGTCGTACCACGCGCTCGCGCGTACGAAACGCGGATAGGCGGGGTGGGAGGGCGTGACGGTACGGAACAAGGCGTGGCTCCTGACGGCTTCCTTCACGGACGCCCCCGACCGTAAACACTGGAGTACTGTCCAGGGTCAAGTCCGCGAACCCGGAAGGCGGGAGAGCCGTGCGCATCGGTGAGCTGGCCGCGCAGACGGGGCTGAGCAGGGACACCATCCGCTTCTACGAGAGAACCGGGCTGATCGCCGGGCAGCGGCTGCCCAACGGCTACCGCGACTTTCCGCCGGAGACGGTCCCCTGGCTCGCCTACGTCCGCACCGCCCAGGCGCTGGGCTTCTCGCTGGCCGAGATCGCGCGCACGGGCGAGGAACTGCGCGATGCGCCGGACAGCGCCCAGGCGCTGTCCGCTCTGTTCGAGGAGAAGATCGCGGCGATCGACGCACGCATGGCCCAGCTCACCGCGCTGCGAGCCGACCTCACCGCACGCGCCGGCACGGGCTGCCCGCTGCGGGCGGCGGGCTAGGTGTATTGCCCTGTCAGGCGGAGCTCACCGGCAGGACGTCCGGGGAGAGCGCGGCCGCCTGTGCCGAGGCCGCCGTCGCGCGGCGTCGGTGGTGGCGGCGGCACAGGACCTCGTAACCGACCTCGCCCGCCGGGCGGTTCACATCGCCGACGACGACCTGTGCGCCCTCCACGACCATTTCGCCGTCCACGGTCCGGGCGTTGTGCGTGGCGCGGGCGCCGCACCAGCAGAGGGCTTCGACCTGGAGCTGTTCCATGCGGTCGGCGAGCTCGACCAGCCGTTGCGAGCCGGGGAAGAGCCGGGTGCGGAAGTCCGTCGTGATGCCGAAGGCGAAGACGTCCATCTCCAGGTCGTCCACGACCCGGGCCAGCTGGTCGATCTGAGCCGGGGCCAGGAACTGCGCCTCGTCCACGATCACGTAGTCGGCCCTGCCGCCCTGGGACAGCTGGGCGACGAGATACGCGTAGAGGTCCATGTTCTCGTCGGCCTCGACGGCCTCCGTGACCAGGCCGAGGCGGGACGAGAGCTTTCCCTCCCCCGCCCGGTCGTCCCGGGTGAAGATCACGCCCTGCAAGCCCCTCGCCGATCGGTTGTGGCCGATCTGGAGGGCCAGGGTGCTCTTTCCGCAGTCCATCGTTCCGGAGAAGAACACAAGCTCGGGCATGAGGGGTTGAGCACCTTTCGGAAGGGGAAGAGCGAGCGGCGAAGCGGCTAGGAGCGTACTTCGAGGAGCGGGACGAACTGCTCGACGGGGGTCATGGAGCCGTGCATGCCGACCATGGCCGACTCGTGCGGCTCGTTGCGCGAGGCGGTGATGACCACGTCGTCGTGGGCGGCGGCGACCACGTCGCCGATCCTGCCGTGGACGCGCTCGTCGACGCGGGGGCCGAACCAGCCCGCGGCGACGGCCTCGTCCCGGCTCGCGACCCAGAACTGCTCGCCCAGCACCTCGCGCCAGACGGCCAGCACGTCGGACGCGGCGCCCGGGACGGCGTACACGTGCCGCGCCCGGCCCTCGCCGCCGAGCAGCGCGACGCCGGCGCTCAGCTCCCAGTCCTCGTCGAAGTCGATCCGGGACTGCTCGTCGAAGGGAATGTCGATCATGCCGTGGTCGGCGGTGATGTAGAGCGCCGAGCGCGGCGGAAGCTGCTCCGCCAGGCGACGGGCCAGCCCGTCGACGTACATCAGCTGTCCGCGCCAGGCGTCGGAGTCGGTGCCGAAGCGGTGCCCCTTGCCGTCGACCTCGCTGTAGTACGTGTAGACGAGCGAGCGGTCTCCGGCGGCCAGCCGTTCGGCGGCGGTGTCCATCCGCTCCTCGCCGCTGAGCCGGCCGAGGAAGGAGCCGCCGCTCAGTGCGACCTTGGTCAGCGGGGTCTGCTCGAAGGCGGGGGCGGAGACCTGGGCGGTGCGCACTCCGGCGGCGTCGGCGAGCTGGAAAAGGGTGGGGTGGGGCTGCCACGCCTTCGGCGGGGTCCACGGCTTCCAGCGGAGCTGGTTCATCAGCTCGCCGGTTTCGGGGTTACGAACGGTGTAGCCGGGAAGACCGTGCTCGCCCGGGGGCAGGCCGGTGCCCACGGAGGCCAGTGACGTCGCCGTGGTGGCCGGGAAGCCGGCCGTGATCGGGCGGCCGGAGCCGCCGCGCGAGGTCGGCAGCAGGGAGTGCAGGAACGGGGCCTCGTCGGGGTGGGCCTTTATCTGTTCCCAGCCGAGGCCGTCGATCAGGAAGACGCAGTTCCGGTCGGCGGGAGCGAGTTCGCCGATGGCCGCGTCGAAGCCGGGCACTTCCTGGCCCGCGAGCAGCGTGGGCAGCAGATCGGCGAGCGAGCCACTGCCGTACTCCGGCACGGGCGCGGTGTCGACGGGCAGCGGGACGAAGTCGTCCGGCCAGGCCGGCTGGACCATCAGCGGCCGGCCGCGGGGGTCGCGACCGTGGCCTCGGAGAGCGCCTGGGCGAAGGCGAGGGTCTGGCGCACGGTGTCCGGGCCGTCGCCGGCCTCGCTGACCCGCAGGCTGAGGTCGTCGGCGGTGGTGCTGCCGGTGTAGCCGTGGTCCGCCTCGCAGTTCGGGTCGCCGCAGGCGGCCGGCTCCAGGTCGATCCGGGAGACCGCGCCCCAGCCGATGGTCAGGACGACCTCGCGGGGCAGGGTGCCCGGAACGTACTTCTCCGGGTTGGCGACGACACGGCTGACCACGACCGAGGAGATCCGGTCCAGCTTGACCGACTCCGTCGAGGTGGTGGCGTACGGCGACGGGGAGCTGGTGTCCGCGTTCTGCTCGTCGGTGTGGCTGACGATGAAGCGGGTGTCCGTGAGCACCAGCACCGTGACGTGCCGGCGCACCTCGTTGGAGTCGAAGGTCGTCTCCTGGTGCACCAGGTACGAAGCGACCGGCTCACCGCCCACGGCGGCCTCCACCGCCTCGGCCACGAGGGCCGGGTAGTAGCCGCTGCGCTCGATCGCCGCGCGCAGCCCCTGGGTCGTCGTACCGGTCTTAGCCATGGGAACCATCCTACGGGGGCCGGATGGCTGCCGGGGACGCCGCCGGAGCCCTGCCCCGGCCGGTCCAGGGGGACGCGAGCGGGGCCCGTCAGTAGTTGGACAGGCGGCGCGGGCCGAGGTCGTTCCGGGCCGGGGGCGGCGACAGGCGCACGCTCGCCCCGAGGACCGAGAGGCCCTGCGGGGCGACCACGACCGGTTCCAGGGCGATGGAGACCACCTCGGGATGGTCGTCCACCAGCCGGGAGACCCGCAGCAACAGCTCCTCCAGTGCGGCGGTGTCCACCGGCGCCGCGCCGCGCCAGCCGAACAGGACGGGGGCCGCGCGGATGGACCGGATCAGCTCGGCGGCGTCGCGGTCGGTGGCGGGGACCAAGCGGTGGGCGGTGTCGCCGAGCAGTTCCGAGGGCGCCCCGGCGAGACCGAAGGAGAGCACGGCGCCCGCGGCCGGGTCGATGGCCGCCCGTACGACGGTGTCGACGCCGCGCGGGGCCATGGCCTGGACGACGGGCCGCAGCTCCGCTGGCTTGCCGAGCAGGTCGGTGAGGTCGCCGTACGCCCGGCGCAGGGCCGCCTCGCTGTCGAGGTCCAGGCGTACGCCGCCGAGGTCGGCCCGGTGGCGCAGATGGGGCGCGGTCGTCTTGAGCGCTACCGGATAACCGAGCCGGGCGGCCGCGGCCACCGCCTCCTCCGGGCCGGGGGCGGGCAGCGTGGGGCGGACGGCGATGCCGTAGCAGGCGAGCAGTTCGCGGGCCTCGTCGTGGCCGAGCGGCCGGCCGCGCGGGTCGGGGTCCTCGCCGAGGAGCGCGTCGATGCGGGCGGCGGCGCCCTGGGTGTCGATGGTCTCGTCGAGGAAGTCGGGCACCTTGCCGGGCGTCGCGGCCTGGCGCCGCCACTGCGCGTACCGCACCGCCTCGGCGAGCGCCCGCACGGCGCGCTCGGCGGCGGGGTAGGCCGGGATACGGCCGATGCGGGGGGCGTCCTGGTCGACGCCGTGGGACTCGGGGGCTTGGGGGGCTTGGGGGGTGCCGTCCGCGGCGGCGGGCTGCGCGGCGTTCGGCGCCGCGCCTGCCGCTGCGGCGGATGGTGCGGTGGCCGCCGGGGTGCCGGCCCTGCCGCTCGGCGACGCGGTGGGGGCCCCCGGCGCGACGGCTCCCGGCGCCTCTCGGGCCGCCGCGAACGGCTGGGTGGCCGGGCGCGGCTGGGCCACCGTGCTGGTGGCGGCCGCCAGCGCCTCCGCCAGGCCGCCGATCTCTACGTGCACCACGGCGACCGGCTTGGCCGGTCCGGCGGCGGCCGCCGCGTGCAGGGCGGTGGCCAGGACCTCGCCGTCGCCCGACTCCGCCTCGCCGTTCTCGCCGACCCACGGGATCGCCGTCACGATCACGGCGTCGCACGCCCCGTCGGCCAGCGCCGCCGAGAGCGCGTCCCGGAAGTCCTGCGGAGTGGCGGAGGTGGTGAGGTCGATCGGCGGGCGCGGCCGAAGCCCCTCGGCCAGGCACACGTCGTACGTGAGCAGCCCCAGGGACTCCGAGTTGCCGAGGATCGCGACGCGTCCGCCCGCCGGGAGCGGCTGGTCGGCGAGGAGCAGTCCGGCGTCGACCATCTCCGTGACCGTGTCGACGCGGATGACGCCCGCCTGCCGCATCAGCGCGGAGACCGTGGAGTCGGGGATGCGGCTGACGGGGACGGCGTGGCCGGGCGGGGTGGAGCCGCTGTGCCGGGCGCCCTTGACCACGACGACCGGCTTCACGGCGGCGGTACGGCGGGCGAGGCGGGTGAACTTGCGCGGGTTGCCCAGCGATTCCAGGTAGAGCAGGGCGACATCGGTGTCCGGGTCCTCGTACCAGTACTGGAGGAAGTCGTTGCCGGAGATGTCGGCCCGGTTGCCGGCCGAGATGAAGGTGGAGAGCCCCGCGCCGCGCCGGTAGAGCCCGGAGAGCAGGGCGATGCCGATGGCACCGGACTGGGTGAACAGGCCGATGCGCCCGGAGGCGGGCCGGTCCGGGGCGAGCGAGGCGTTGAGCCGGACCGCCTCGGAGTTGTTGATGATGCCGAACGCGTTGGGCCCGATGATCCGCATGCCGTACGAACGGGCCTGGCGCACCAGTTCCCGCTGGCGCTCGCGGCCCTCGGCGCCCCACTCGGCGTAACCGGCGGAGAGGACCACCAGCCCCTGGACGCCGCGCTCGCCGCAGTCCGCGACGGCTTCCGGGACCCGGTCGGCGGGCACGGCGACCACCGCGAGGTCGACCGGCCGGCCGATCTCCCCCAGGGAGCGGTGCGCGGGGACCCCGTCGATGGTGTCCTGGTCCGCGGGGAACGCGCTGTTCACCGCGTGGACGCGGCCGGTGAAGCCCGCGCCGAGCAGGTTGCGCAGGACCGTGCGGCCGACGCCGCCGGGGGTGCGGCCGACGCCGATGACGGCGACGGAGCCGGGGGCGAGCAGCCGCTGTACGGACTTGGCTTCGGCGCGCTGTTCGCGGGCGCGCTGGACGGCGAGGGATTCCGCGGTCGGTTCGAGGTCCAGGGTGAGGTGGACGGAGCCGTCCTCGAAGCTGCGCTGCTGGGTGTAGCCGGCGTCCCGGAACACCTTGATCATCTTGGTGTTGGCGGGCAGCACTTCGGCAGCGAAGCGCCGGATGCCCCGCTCGCGGGCGACGGCCGCGATGTGTTCGAGCAGGGTCGAGGCCACGCCCCGGCCCTGGTGGGCGTCCTGGACGAGGAAGGCGACCTCGGCCTCGTCGGCGGGGGCGGAGGCGGGGCGGCCGGTCGCGTCGATCCGGTCGTAGCGGACGGTGGCGATGAACTCGCCGCCCACCGTGACGGCCAGCCCCACCCTGTCGACGTAGTCGTGATGGGTGAAGCGGTGGACGTCCTTGGCGGAGAGCCGGGGGTAGGGCGCGAAGAAGCGGTAGTACTTCGACTCGTCGGAAACCTGCTCGTAGAAGCTGACCAGCCGCTCGGCGTCGTCCGTGGTGATCGGCCTGATGCGCGCGGTGCCGCCGTCGCGGAGCACCACGTCCGCCTCCCAGTGATCGGGGTAGGCGTGATGCGGACTCTGCTCCGGAGAGGGCTGCATGAGGAAAGCCTACGGCTGTCGCACCGGTCGCGGGGGTGCCGGGGCCGGGGCAGTCTGAGGTCTCCGGAAGACCGTGGGCGCGGCGCCCGGGAGGGCCCGCGGGTCTGCCCGGAGCATCGCGCACCACATGAGACACTGGTCTAGACAACCGTTGATTCGTGAAGGGCAGAACCATGGCTGAGCGCCGCGTAAACGTCGGTTGGGCCGAGGGCCTGCACGCCCGCCCCGCTTCCATCTTCGTCCGTGCCGCTACGGCCTCCGGCGTTCCCGTCACCATCGCCAAGGCGGACGGCAACCCGGTCAACGCGGCCTCCATGCTCGCGGTGCTCGGCCTCGGCGCCCAGGGCGGCGAGGAGATCGTGCTCGCGTCCGACGCGGACAACGCCGAGGCCGCCCTGGACCGTCTGGCGAAGCTGGTCGCCGAGGGCCTCGAGGAGCTTCCGGAGACCGTCTGAGCCCGAGTGGCCGGCACCGCCGGCATTCCTACGGGAAAGCCGCGGCCCCCTGCATGGGGCGCCGCGGCTTTTGCGTGCACGGACCCGGACCATGACGACCGGACCGAATAGGCAGGCGACGCCTTTTCCTGTTTTTGCACGCGCCTTTCTCTATTTGTACGCGGCCTTTGTTAATTCCGGCCGCTCGCGGTGTTTACGGGACGTTGCGAAGCCCTCACACGGCCGGCCCGGGGCACGGTGGCGGGGCGGGCGGCGCGGCGGAGCCGGTGCGCGGCGCCGTGGCGTTCGGCGAGCTGCGCGGCCAGGGCCCTGGCCCGCTCCGCGTCCCCGCGCGCCACGGCGTCCACGAGGGCGCCGTGCTCGGCCCAGGCGTCGGCCGGGCGGGCCGGCTGCTCGACCGCGTACATCCAGGCGATCTTGTGGCGGAGCTGGGTGAGCAGGGCGATGAGGCCGGGGCTGCCCGATGCCTGGGCCAGCGTCTCGTGGAACCAGCCGGCCAAGGAGCGCAGGTCCTCGCCCTCGCCCCGGCGGGCCCGCTCCTGCCCGAGCCTGACCAGGCCGCGCAACACCTTGAGGTGGGCCTCCGTCCGGCGCTGGGCCGCGCGGGCCGCGCTCAGCGGCTCCAGCAGCATGCGGACCTCCAGGAGGTCGGCGGCCTCCTGCTCCGAGGGCTCGGCGACGCAGGCTCCGGCGTGTCTCCGGGTGACGACGAAGCCCTCCGACTCCAGGGTGCGCAGCGCTTCCCGTACCGGGACGCGGGAGACCCCGTAGCGCCGTGCGAGTACCTCCTCGGTGAGCCGGCTGCCGCGTTCGAAGACACCGGAGACGATGTCGTCACGGATTGCCGTGCATACCGAATGCGCCGGAACACGCATGTCCGAACCTCCGCCTCAATCCCCGCGAACAGCGGCCGATCGACACCTCTGGCGTGACTCTATTGCAATGCGCTCGCATTTCCGATGCCGAGCGTTAATTCATGAATATCTTTTGGTCACGACCGAGCGGCGGAAGGCGCACGAGAGGCACGTGCACGGGTGCGGGAACGGCGAAGACCCCGGCGGGGTGCCGGGGTCTTCGGTGGGGGGCTGCGAACGGTCAGACGCTGACGCCGTGGGCGCGCAGATACGCGACCGGGTCCATGTCCGAGCCGTAGGAGGGCGTGGTGCGGGCCTCGAAGTGGAGGTGCGGTCCGGTGGAGTTGCCGGTCGAGCCGGAGAGTCCGATCTGCTGGCCGGCCGCGACGCTCTGGCCGACGGATACGCCGATCGAGGAGAGGTGGCCGTACTGGGTGTACGTGCCGTCCGTCATCCGGAGCACGATGTTGTTGCCGTACGCTCCGCCCCAGCCGGCCTCCACGACCGTGCCGGCGCCGACAGCGACGACGGAGCTGCCGGACGCGGCGTGGAAGTCGATGCCGGAGTGACTGCCGGACGACCAGAGCGAGCCGCTGGACTTGTAGCCCGTGGTCACGTACGAGCCGGCGACGGGCAGCTGGTAGGAGGAGCCCAGCGCGGTGCGGGTGGTGGAGCGGCCGGCACGGGCGGAAGCCTCGCGGGCGGCCCTGGCCTTCGCCTTGGCCGCTTCCTTGGCCTTGGCGGCCTTCTCGGCGGCCCTCTTCTTCGCGGCCTCGGCCTTCTTCTTGGCCACCGCCTTCGCCTTGGCCTCAGCCTTCTTCTCGGCGGCCTCGGCCTGGTGCTGCTGCGCGGCGGCCTGGGCGTCGATCCGGTCGGCGAGGGTGTTCTCGATGGCGAGGAGCTGGGAGAGGCCGGTCTCGGTGGCGGCGGGGGCCGTCCCGGAGTCGGCGGCGAGGGCCGGGGAGGCCAGGGAGCCGATGACACCGCCTGCGGCGAGCGTCGCGACGCCGACGGCCTTGGCGCCGGCGCGGGTCAGGCGGCTCGGGGCACGGTGCTTCCCGGTGGCACGGGTGAACGCCATGGGGTGGCGGGTCCTTTCCTTCCTTCTCGCCTACCGGGTTAGCTGACGGGTTCGGAGCAGGAAGGTCTCCTACGGACGCCTCACTCCGGACGGAGTGCGGGCATCCGATTCACCCCAGGGACTGCGTGGGTCCCCGGCTCCCCAGGCTCGCGCCTGACGGGGACTCGGCGATGGCTGCCCGGTACGTCACGGATGCGCGTACGAGTGGCGGACAGCGGACCCGACGCTAAGCGGACGGACTTCACGCCACCAAACGGACATGGGGTTTTGTAGCGCATCCCACAGGGCGAGCCGACCACTTAGCGGACAAAAGGGACAGAAGAGGAGAAGGGGAGAAGGGGAGAAGGGGAGAAGGGGACCAGGTGGTGAGGAGGGTCCGGCGCGACCGCGGCGCGGGACCCTCCCCCTTACCCGTGGGGCGGGTTGAGCGGCGGATCAGCCGGTGACGACCGACACCTCACCGATGCCGAGCGCCCTGACCGGCTCCTCGATGCGCGAGGCGTCCCCGACCAGGACCGTGACCAGCCGGTCCACCGGGAAGGCGCTGACCACGGCCGCGGTCGCCTCCACGGTGCCGGTCTCGGCGAGGCGGGCGTACAGCGTCGCCTGGTAGTCGTCCGGGAGGTGCTGTTCCACCTGGTCGGCGAGCGTGCTCGCCACGGAGGCCGCCGTCTCGAACTTCAGCGGTGCGACGCCCACGAGGTTCTGCACGGCCGTCTCGCGCTCGGCGTCGGTCAGGCCCTCGGCGGCCAGCGTCCGCAGGACCTTCCACAGGTCGTCCAGCGCCGGCCCGGTGGACTCGGTGTCCACGGAACCGCTGATGGCGAGCATCGCGGCGCCCGTCGCACCCGAGACGGAGTCGGCGGCACCGGAGCGGAGCACCTGGGCGAAGGCCCGTACGCCGTAGGTGTAGCCCTTCTCCTCGCGCAGCACCCGGTCGAGCCGGGAGGTCAGCGTGCCGCCGAGGCAGTAGGTGCCGAGGACCTGGGCGGGCCACACGCTGTCGTGGCGGTCGGCGCCGATGCGGCCGATCAGCAGCTGCGTCTGCACCGCGCCGGGGCGGTCCACAATGATCACCCGGCCGGTGTCGTCGGCCGTGATCGGCGGCACGGGACGGGGCTCGGCGGCGTTCCCGGACCAGTCGCCGAGGGTGTCGGCGAGCAGCGCGTCCAGGTCGATGCCGGTGAGGTCGCCGACGACCACGGCGGTCGCCGTGGACGGCCGGATGTGCGCGTCGTAGAAGGCGCGCACGGCCGCGGCGTCGATCCGCCCGATGGTCTCCTCGGTGCCCAGGCGCGGGCGGGACATGCGGGCCGTGGCCGGGAACAGCTCCTTGGAGAGCTGCTTGGCCGCACGGCGGGCCGGGTTGGCCTGCTCGTGCGGAATCTCGTCCAGCCGGTTCCGCACCAGGCGCTCGATCTCGCTTTCGGCGAAGGCCGGCGCCCGCAGCGCCTCGGCGACCAGGCCGAGCGCCTTGGCCAGACGCGAGGCCGGGACCTCCAGCGAGACCCGGACGCCGGGGTGGTCGGCGTGGGCGTCGAGGGTGGCACCGCACCGCTCCAGCTCGGCGGCGAACTCCTCGGCGCTCTGCTTGTCGGTGCCCTCGGACAGGGCGCGCGACATGATCGTGGCCACGCCGTCCAGACCCTCGGGCTCGGCGTCCAGGGGGGCGGCGAGGAAGATCTCGACGGCGACGACCTGCTGGCCGGGGCGGTGGCAGCGCAGGACGGTGAGGCCGTTGGGCAGGGAGCCCCGCTCGGGCGCGGGGAAGGCCCACGGCCGGGCCACGCCGGGAGCGGGCTGGGGGTGGAACTGCATCGGAACTTCAGTCGCGGCAGCGTCGGTCACTGGTCCGCCCCTTCGTGCGCGTCGGTGTCGGTGTCGGCCTCTTCGGCGGCCTCGGCGGGCTCGACCGGTTCGTAGACGAGAACCGCCCGGTTGTCGGGCCGCAGCTGCGCCTGGGCGGCCGCCTTGACCTCCTCGGCCGTGACGTCGAGGACCCGGTGCACGGCGGACAGCGCCAGCTGGGGGTCGCCGAACAGCACGGCGTACCGGCACAGTTCGTCGGCGCGGCCCGCGACCGTACCGAGGCGGTCCAGCCATTCGCGCTCCAACTGGGCTTGGGCGCGCTCCATCTCCTCGGCCGTGGGGCCTTCCTCGGCGAACCGGGCAAGCTCCTCGTCGACGGCGGCCTCGATCTCCGCCACCTCCACGCCGCCGGACGTCTTGACGTCCAGCCAGCCCAGGGAGGGCGCGCCGGCGAGCCGGAGCAGGCCGAACCCGGCGGCCACGGCCGTACGGTCGCGCCGGACCAGGCGGTTGTGCAGCCGGGACGACTCGCCGCCGCCGAGCACGGTCAGGGCGAGGTCCGCGGCGTCGCACTCGCGGGTGCCGTCGTGGGGCAGCCGGTACGCGGCCATCAGGGCGCGCGCCGGCACCTCCTCGCGTACCTCCTCACGCAGCTGGCCGCCCATGATCGTGGGCAGCGAGCCGTCGCGCGGCGGCTGCTTGCCGTCGTGGGAGGGGATGGAGCCGAAGTACTTCTCGATCCAGGCGAGGGTCTGCTCGGGATCGATGTCGCCGACGACCGACAGCACCGCGTTGTTCGGCGCGTAGTACGTACGGAAGAAGGCGCGGGCGTCCTCCAGGGTCGCCGCGTCGAGGTCGGCCATGGAGCCGATCGGGGTGTGGTGGTACGGATGGCCCTCGGGGTAGGCCAGGGCGGTCAGCCGCTCGAACGCGGTGCCGTACGGGACGTTGTCGTAGCGCTGGCGGCGCTCGTTCTTGACGACGTCGCGCTGGTTCTCCATGGACTCCTCGTCGAGCGCGGAGAGCAGCGAGCCCATCCGGTCGGCCTCGAGCCACAGGGCCAGCTCCAGCTGGTGCGTGGGCATGGTCTCGAAGTAGTTGGTCCGCTCGAAACTGGTGGTGCCGTTCAGCGAGCCGCCGGCGCCCTGCACCAGCTCGAAGTGTCCGTTCCCCTTGACCTGGCCCGAGCCCTGGAACATCAGGTGCTCGAAGAGGTGGGCCAGGCCCGTACGGCCCTTGACTTCGTGGCGTGAGCCGACGTCGTACCAGAGGCACACCGCCGCGACCGGGGTCAGATGGTCCTCGGAGAGCACCACGCGCAGGCCGTTGGCCAGACGGTGCTCGGTCGCTGTCAAGCCGCCGGAACCGGCCTGGGCTGTGGCCGTGTGACCCATGGGCATGTACGTCCCTTCGATCGCGCTACTGGATGTCCATATGAAGAAGCCGCTGCGGGAGGCTGCTTCGAAAGGTTGCTTCAAGACACCCGCCACTGTATGCAAGCGAACCGGCACCTGCCGAAGTTCCCGTGCGGCGAAGCTGCGAGCGAAATTCCCCGGAAGGTGGTCCTCCGCCGCCTCGGGACGGCCGGCGCGGGCCCTTTGGGACGGGTCGAGGTCGGGGTTGTCAGTGCGGCGGTCCACAATGGACCGCGTCAGAACCTGAGGGAACCTGAGGTTGCCCGCTCGAAATCCGTGAAGGAGTCGCAGCAGCGATGGCCCGCCGCAGCACGAAGACCCCGCCGCCGGTCGACTTCGAGGAGAAGATCCTCGACATCGACGTCGTCGACGAAATGCAGGGCTCCTTCCTCGAGTACGCGTACTCGGTGATCTACTCACGCGCCCTCCCGGACGCCCGTGACGGCATGAAGCCGGTGCATCGCCGCATCGTGTACCAGATGAACGAGATGGGCCTGCGCCCGGACCGCGGCTTCGTGAAGTGCGCCCGGGTCGTCGGCGAGGTCATGGGCAAGCTGCACCCGCACGGCGACGCGTCGATCTACGACGCGCTGGTGCGCATGGCCCAGCCGTTCTCCATGCGCCTCCCCCTCGTCGACGGGCACGGGAACTTCGGCTCCCTGGGCAACGACGACCCGCCGGCCGCCATGCGGTACACCGAGTGCCGGATGGCCGACGCGACCTCGCTGATGACGGAGTCGATCGACGAGGAGACGGTCGCCTTCCAGTCGAACTACGACGGCCAGGAGCAGGAGCCGGTCGTCCTCCCGGCGGCCTACCCCAACCTCCTGGTCAACGGCACGACCGGGATCGCGGTCGGCATGGCGACCAACATGCCGCCGCACAACCTGGGCGAGGTCATCGCCGCGGCCCGGCATCTGATCAAGCATCCGGGCGCGGACCTGGAGACCCTGATGCGGTACGTCCCCGGTCCCGACCTGCCGACGGGCGGGCGGATCGTGGGCCTCGGCGGCATCAAGGACGCCTACGCCAACGGCCGCGGCACGTTCAAGATCCGTGCCACGGCCGCCGTGGAGAACGTCACGCCGCGCCGCAAGGGCCTCGTCGTCACCGAACTGCCCTTCACCGTCGGCCCCGAGAAGGTCATCTCCAAGATCAAGGACTTGGTCTCGGCGAAGAAGCTGCAGGGCATCGCGGACGTCAAGGATCTCACGGACCGCTCGCACGGCCTGCGTCTGGTCATCGAGATCAAGAACGGCTTCGTGCCGGAGGCGGTGCTGGAGCAGCTCTACAAGCTGACGCCGATGGAGGAGTCCTTCGGCATCAACAACGTGGCGCTGGTCGACGGCCAGCCGCTCACGCTGGGCCTGAAGGAGCTGCTGGAGGTCTATCTCGACCACCGCTTCGACGTGGTGCGCCGGCGCAGCGAGTTCCGCCGGACGAAGCGCCGCAACCGCCTGCATCTGGTCGAGGGCCTGCTCGTCGCGCTGGTCGACATCGACGAGGTCATCCGGCTCATCCGGTCCAGCGACAACTCGGCGCAGGCGAAGGAGCGGCTCATGGAGCGCTTCTCGCTGAGCGAGATCCAGACGCAGTACATCCTCGACACGCCGCTGCGCCGGCTCACCCGCTTCGACCGGATCGAGCTGGAGAGCGAGCGGGACCGGCTGGACGCCGAGATCGCCGAGCTGACGACGATCCTGGAATCGGACGCCGAGCTGCGCAAGCTGGTCTCCGCGGAACTGGCCGCCGTCGCGAAGAAGTTCGGCACGGCCCGGCGTACGGTGCTGCTGGAGTCGGCCGGTTCGCAGGTCGCGTCGGTGCCGCTGGAGGTGGCGGACGACCCGTGCCGGGTGCTGCTGTCCTCGACGGGCCTGCTGGCGCGTACGGCCAACGACGAACCGGTCGTCGTCGCCGAGGGCGCCAAGCGGTCGAAACACGATGTGATCGTCTCGTCGGTGGCGGCGACGGCTCGCGGGGACGTGGGCGTGGTGACGTCCAGCGGGCGGCTGCTCCGGCTCCCGGTGATCGATCTCCCCCAGCTGCCGGACACGCACGCGGCGCCCAATCTGTCGGGCGGGGCGACGGTCGGCGAATTCCTCACGCTGGAGGCGGACGAGGACGTCGTCTGCCTCACCACGCTCGACGAGGCATCACCCGGTCTCGCCATCGGCACGCTGCAGGGCGTCGTCAAGCGCGTGGTGCCGGACTATCCGGCCAACAAGGACGAGCTGGAGGTCATCACCCTCAAGGACGGCGACCGGATCGTCGGCGCGGTGGAGCTGCGGACGGGCGAGGAGGACCTGGTCTTCATCACCTCGGACGCGCAGCTCCTGCGCTACCCCGCGGCACAGGTGCGCCCCCAGGGGCGGCCGGCCGGCGGCATGGCGGGCGTCAAGCTGGCGGCGGGGGCAAGGGTGCTGTCGTTCGCGGCGGTGGACCCGGCGGCGGACGCCGCTGTGTTCACGGTCGCCGGTTCGCACGGCACGCTCGACGACTCGGTCCTGACCTGCAAGCTGACGCCGTTCGACCAGTATCCGCGCAAGGGCCGGGCGACCGGTGGGGTGCGCTGCCAGCGGTTCCTCAAGGGCGAGGACGTGCTGGTGTTCGCCTGGGCGGGGGCGCTGCCGGCCAGGGCGGCGCAGAAGAACGGCGCCCCGGCGTCGCTGCCCGAGCCCGACCCGCGGCGCGACGGTTCCGGGACTCCGCTGGAGAGCCCGGTCGCGGTGATCGCCGGCCCGGCGTAGGCCGTCCGGCCCGGCGGCGGAGCGCGCCCCTACGCGTCGTCGTCGCCGGGCTGTTGTACGTAACGCAGGACGCCCCACATGGCTCGCTCGTGTGCGGCGTCCTGCGGCGTCTCCCCGGCCGGGTGCTCCGTGATCGAGCAGTGCTCCAGTTCCTCGCGCAGGGCCGGTACGTCGATGCCGGAGCCGATCAGAACGAGCTGGGTCCGCCTCGGTTCGCCGCGCGTCCAGGGCCTGGGAGTGAACCGCAGGAACCTGCCCACGGCGTGCACCCCGTACGCGTTGCCGGGGTCGCCCGCACCGAAATCGACGTACCCCTTGATGCGGTACAGCCCCTCGGGCCGTGAGTCGAGGAACCGCATCAGCCTGCGGGGGTCCATCGGCACGTCGGAGTCGAAGTCGACGCTCTCGTACGCGGTGTGCAGATGGCCGCCGTGCCCGTCGCCGTCCTCCGCCGCGCGCTCCTCCAGGTAGAGGTCCTCGAAGGTGAGCTGGCGGGCCTTCTCCTCGCCTTCGGGCCGCAGCGCCGGGTCGAAGAGCAGTTCGGGGTCGATGCGCCCGTAGGTGGCCGGGATGACCGCCGCCTTGCTTCCGGTCTCCGCGACGGCCTTCCGGACGCGGGCGCACTCCTCGTCCCCGGCCCGGTCCGTCTTGTTGAGCACGACGAGATCGGCCACCGCGAGATGGCGGCCGATCTCCGGATGGCGCTCCCGGGTCGCCTCGAACTCGGCGGCGTCGACCACCTCGACCAGTCCCCCGTACACGATGTGCGGGTTGTCGCTGGCGAGGATCATGCGGACGAGTTCCTGCGGTTCGGCGAGACCGCTCGCCTCGATGACGATGACGTCGAGCCGGGCGGCAGGCCGGGTGAGGGTCTCCAGATAGGTGTCGAGTTCGCTCGCGTCGACCGCGCAGCACAGGCAACCGCCGCCCAGCGACACGGTGGACCCGACTTGCCCGGACACCGTCATGGCATCGATCTCGATGGCCCCGAAGTCGTTGACGATCACGCCGATCCGGTTGCCCGCGCGGTGGAGCAGGAGATGGTTGAGCAGCGTCGTCTTGCCGGATCCCAGGAAACCCGCGAGGACGACGACGGGGATACGGGGGCGGTGGGGCGACGACGAGCTCAACGGGTGCCTTCCTGCGGGGTCAGACGGCCGGGACCGGGTGCGGCGGGGGCGGGCCGACGTAGCGGGCCGCCGGGCGGATGATCTTGGAGTCCTCCGCCTGTTCCAGGATATTGGCGCTCCAGCCCACGACCCGCGCCGCGCAGAAGGTCGGCGTGAACATCTCGCGCGGCAGCCCGCACAGCTCCATGACCACTCCGGCGTAGAACTCCACGTTGGTGTGGAGCTCGCGGCCCGGTTTGAGCTCGGCGAGGATCGCCTCGACCTGGCGCTCCACCTCGACGGCGAAGTCCACCAGCGGACCTCCGAAGCCCTGGGCGATGGACCGGAGCATGCGCGAGCGGGGGTCCTCGGTGCGGTAGACCGGGTGTCCGAAGCCCATGATGCGGTCGCCGGCGAGAACGCGCTCACGGATCCAGCCGTCGATGCGGTCGGGAGTGCCGATCGCGTCGAGCGTGTCCAGGGCACGGCTGGGCGCGCCGCCGTGCAGGGGTCCGGAGAGCGCTCCGACGGCCGCCACCAGGCAGGCGGCGACGTCCGCTCCGGTCGAGGCGACGACCCGTCCGGTGAAGGTCGAGGCGTTGAAACCGTGGTCCACGGTGGAGATCAGATACTGCTCGACCGCCCTGGCCCGCTCCTGGTCCGGCACGGAACCGGTGAGCATGTACAGGTAGTTGGCCGCGTGCGGCAGGTCGGCGCGCGGCTCGACGGGTTCGAGGCCCCGGCCGAGGCGGTGGAGGGCGGTCAGCACGGTGGGGACGGCGGCGCAGACGGCCAGGGCGTCGGCCCGGCGCCGGTCCGCGTCGATGTCGTACACCGGCCGGAATCCGGCCGACGCGCCGAGCAGGGAGAGCGCTGTGCGCAGCCCGGACAGCGGGCCCGAGACCGCGCTCGCACGCGCTATGGCGGGCAGCGCCTCGCGTACGGCGTCGGGCAGGACGCGCAGTTCGGCCGTGCGGGCCGCGAATGCGGCGCGGGCCTCAGGGGTGGGCAGCTCGCCCTCGGTCATGAGGTACCAGACGTCCTCGAAGCCACGGGTCTGCGCCAGCTCGACCGCCGAGTACTGGCGGTAGTGGTAGAAGCCCTCACGCCCCCGGACGTCCCCCAGCGCCGTATCGGTCACGACGACACCCGCGAGACCTCGGGGGACGTCGAGCGGTGTTCCGCCGGTCATGGTCGTCATTGCTTCCTCCGTGGACAGTCGGATGACTCCTTGATATTGATTCGACTGTCCATGCATGACGGAACTCCTGTCAATGTTGATTGGATCAATGTGAGTGCATGGATGCCGAGGCCGGCATATGGATACGGTGGCGACATGACGGAGCGATCAGAGGCGGACGGGCAGCGGCTCACCACGCGGGAGACGGCGGAGCGCCTGGGGGTGAAGCCAGAGACGGTGTACGCGTACGTCAGCCGGGGGCAGCTGAGCAGCAGCCGCGTGCCGGGCGGTCGCGGCAGTACGTTCGACGCGGCGGAGGTCGACGCACTGGCCCGGCGCACGGGGCGCCGGGAGGCGGCCTCGGCCCCGGGCGAACCGGCCGTCCGCACCGGCATCACCCTCATCGGCGAGGACCGCTACTACTTCCGCGGCGTGGACGCGACGAAGCTGGCCACGCGCCATAGGTACGAGGAGGTCGCCGAGTGGCTGTGGACCGGCGAGCTGCGGGCGGGTGTCCGCTTCACGGCTCCGGAGCAGGCGGTGGCCGCGGCCCGGCGAGCCGTCGGTGCGCTGCCGCTTCACTGCGGGTCCACGGACCGGCTCCGGGTGGCGGTGGTGGCCGCCGCTGCCGCCGATCCGCTGCGCTTCGACCTGTCGCGCGAAACGGTGCTCGGCGGCGCGCGCAGCCTGATCCCGGCGCTGGTCGCGGCGCTGCCGACGGTGGGTGGTGGCGAGCGCCCCGCCGCGGGGCCGGGCGAACCCGGCGCGCCCGCCGGCCTGGCTGCCCAACTGTGGCCGAAACTCACCGCCCGTCGACCCGACGAACCGTCACTCGCCGCGCTGGACGCCGCGCTTGCGCTGCTCATCGACCACGACCTGGCCGCTTCGACGCTGGCGGCCAGGGTCGCCGCATCGGCCCGGGCCCATCCGTACGCGGTGGTGTCCGCGGGGCTCGGAGTGCTGGAAGGCCCCTTGCACGGGGCGGCGAGCGGGCTGGCCCACCGCATGCTGGCCGAGGTCCTGGAGCGTGGTGGCGCCGCGCCGGTGGTGGCCGACCATCTGCGGGCCGGGCGCCGGGTGCCGGGGCTCGGGCACCGGCTGTACACGGGCGAGGACCCTCGCGCCCGCACGCTGTTCGGCCTGCTCGAACGCGTCCCGCAGGCCGGACCGGCCCTGGCCGCCGCCCGCGACGTGGTGGCCACTACCGCGCGGGACGTACCTCTGCACGCCAACATCGACCTGGCCCTCGCCGTGCTCTCGGTCGCTTCGGACATGCCCGCGGAGGCGGGAGAGACGGTGTTCGCGATCTCCCGTACGGCGGGCTGGATCGCGCATGCGCTGGAGGAGTACGAGGAACGCCCGCTGCGGATGCGCCCCAGCGGGCACTACACCGGCCCCCGGCCGCCCCAGCCCCTCCCGACCTCGTAGGTACGCAATTGGCGGCTTCGGCGGCGCAAAATCCCGACGATCAGCGGGAAGCCGTACGCGGGGGCTGGGCCGTGGATCCCCGGACGACCAGTTCCGGTTCGAAGAGGAGCTCGTCCGACGGCACGGCGCGACCGCCGATCTGCACGGAGAGCAGTTCCACCGCGGCCCGCCCCATCGCCTCGATCGGCTGACGGACCGTGGTGAGCGGGGGCTCGGTGCAGTTCATGAAGGCCGAGTCGTCGTACCCCACGACGGAAACGTCGTCGGGCACCGACAGGCCCCGCCGCCTCGCCGCGCGCACGGCCCCGAGGGCCAGCGGGTCGCTGGCGCAGATGAAGCCGGTGACGCCCTCGTCCAGCAGCCGTGAGGCGGCGGCCTGCCCGCCCTCCAGCGAGAACATCGCCCGGGTCACCCACTCGTCCGGGATGGTCGTGCCGGACTCCTCCGCCAGCGCGCGGGCGGCGGCCAGCTTGCGCTGCGAGGGCATGTGGTCCGAGGGGCCGAGCACCAGACCGATGCGCTCGTGGCCCAGCGACACCAGATGGCGCCACGCCTGCTCGACGGCCACGGAGTCGTCGCAGGAGACGCAGGGGAAGCCGAGATGGGCGATGGCCGCGTTGATCAGGACGACGGGGATCTTGCGGTCGGCCAGCACCTTGTAGTGGTCGTGGGGAGCGTCGGCCTGGGCATACAGACCACCGGCGAAGACCACGCCCGAGACCTGCTGCTGCAGAAGCAGCTCGACGTAGTCCGCCTCGGAGACGCCCCCCTTGGTCTGGGTGCAGAGGACCGGGGTGAGGCCCTGCTGGGCGAGCGCGCCGCCGACGACCTCGGCGAAGGCGGGGAAGATCGGGTTCTGCAGTTCGGGCAGGACGAGGCCGACCAGGCGGGCCCGTTCACCGCGCAGCTGGGTCGGGCGCTCGTAACCGAGGACGTCCAGCGCGGAGAGAACGGCCTGCCGCGTGGCGTCGGAAACGCCCGGCTTGCCGTTGAGCACCCGGCTGACCGTGGCCTCACTGACTCCAACCTTCTGTGCCACCTGAGCAAGTCGTCGCGTCATACACGCAAGATTAGCGCAAGAAACGCAAGCAGATTGCATGGGGGGCGGAATCAGAGACGAATTTCAGCAAGCCCCGGCGGACGGTCCCGCCGCTCCCTCACCGGCGCCACCGTACCCGTCGCCGCCCGGCCCGGGCACCCCTTGGGACATGAGTCGAACCGCCCATACTCTCGGACGCATGAACGAGTTCGAGGGAGCCGACGGCCGGCACCTGTCCCTGACCAACGGCGGTACGGCGGTGTTCGTGGACGTGCTCACGTTCGCGGTCTCGGAGCTGGCCAGGGAACCCTGGGACTTCCGCTTCGCCGCCCTGCTGACGCTGCAGAACCAGAACGTGATGGGGCGCGGTGTGGTGGGCTTCGGCCTGGAAGAGCTCGACTGGGGCGACTCGCCGGAGGAAGCCGCGGCTGCCAAGGACTTCCTGCTGCGCGTCCTCGATCTGGCCCTGACCCACCACCGATGGGACGAGCTGACGTACGAACCGCCCCGGGTCGAGGGCTACTTGCGCACCTACCGGGCGATAGTCGAGGACTTCGACCCCGCAACCGCGAGGGCCGGTGAGAACGTCCTGCCCGGACCGCAGGAGGCCGCCATGGCCTCCTGCGCCCGTCACCGCGTCCTGAACGGGCTGCCGTTCTGGGAGGAGTGCGTGTTCTGCACGGACGGAGTCTGACTGCGTGCGCGTTCTGCACGGAGGAGCCTGACTGCCGGGACGGCCGACGCTCAGACCGCCCCTGCCCCGGTCATCGCACGCACCTCGATCTCCGCGTGCTTGGCGGCATCCGGCGGCTCGTTCGCGGTGACGGTCCCGATCCAGCCCGCGAGGAAGCCCAGCGGGATGGAGACCAGGCCGGGGTTCTCCAGGGGGAAGACCTGGAAGTCGACGGCGGGGAAGAGCGAGCTGGGGCTGCCGGAAACGACCGGGGAGAGCACCACGAGCAGCACGGCGGGGATCAGCCCGCCGTAGACGGACCAGACCGCCCCGCGCGTCGTGAAGTTCCGCCAGAACAGCGAGTAGAGCAGGACCGGGAGATTCGCCGACGCGGCGACGGCGAAGGCGAGCCCCACCAGGAACGCCACGTTGAGATCCTGGGCGAGCAGACCCAGCCCGATGGCGGCGACCCCGATGCCTGCCGCCGCCACCCGGGCGACCGCCACCTCGCTGCGCTGCTTGGTACCGGGACGCTTCAGCGAGGCGTAGAGATCGTGGGCCACGGATGCTGACGAGGCGAGGGTGATCCCGGCGACGACGGCCAGGATGGTCGCGAAGGCGACGGCGGCGACCACGGCGAACAGGATCGTCCCCCCGGTTGAGCCCTCGCCCCCGCCCAGCACCATGGCCAGCAACGGCACGGCCGTGTTGCCCGCGGCATTCGACTCCCGCACGTCGGCCGAGCCGACCAGCGCGGCGGCCCCGAACCCGAGCACGATGGTCATCAGATAGAAACTGCCGATGAGGCCGATGGACCAGACGACGGACCGGCGGGCGGCACGGGCGGTGGGGACGGTGTAGAAGCGGGACAGGATGTGCGGCAGCCCCGCCGTGCCCAGCACCAGGGCGAGGCCGAGGCTGATGAAGTCGATGCGCGCCGTCCAGCTCCCGCCGTACCGGAGACCGGGCGACAGGAAGTCCTTGCCGTAGCCGCTGCGGTCGGCCGCGGAGTTGAGCAACGCGTTGAAGTTCCCGTGGAAATGGACCAGCACGAGCACGGTGAGCACCACGGTGCCGGCCATCAGCAGGACGGCCTTGACGATCTGGATCCAAGTGGTGGCGCGCATCCCGCCGAGCGAGACGTACACGACCATGAGCGCCCCGACGCCGACGACGGTCCAGGAGCGGGCGGCACCGCTCGTACCGCCGAGCAGCAGCGCGACCAGACTCCCGGCACCGACCATCTGCGCCACCAGATAGAGCACGGACACGGTGACGGAGGCCGTCCCGGCGGCGATGCGTACCGGGCGCTCCGCCATCCGGGCCGCGACCACGTCGGCGAGGGTGAACCGGCCGCAGTTGCGCACGAGTTCGGCGACGAGCAGCAGGACTACGAGCCAGGCGACCAGGAAGCCGACCGAGTACAGCATGCCGTCGTAGCCGAAGAGAGCGATGAGCCCGGAGATGCCCAGGAAGGAGGCGGCGGACATGTAGTCGCCCGCGATGGCGAAACCGTTCTCCATGGGCGAGAACAGTCGGCCGCCCGCGTAGAACTCCTCCGCCGAACCGTGCCTGTTGCGGCTCACCCACGTGGTGATGCCCAGGGTGACCGCGATGAAGACGCTGAACAGCAGCAGCGCCAGGGTCTGGTGGTCGCCGCTCAACGCCCGGCCCCCCGCGTCATCTCCTGCGTCTCCCACCGCAGATCGAGCGCGGCCCGGTCCCTGCGCAGGCGCGCGTGGCGTGCGTACGCCCCGGTGAGCAGGAACGTCGTCAGGAACTGACCGAGCCCCACGACCATCGCCACATTGACCGCCCCGGCCACCGGCCGCGCCATCAGCCCGGGCGCGGTCACCGCCGTGACGACATAGGCCAGGTACCAGACGAAGAAGGCCGTGGTGGCGGGCACGACGAAACGCCGGTAGCGGCGACGCACCTCCTGGAACGCCTCGCTGCGCTGCACTTCCAGATAGATGTCGGCCGCACTGTGGCCATCGCGCGGTGCGGCCGGCCCGGGCACCACGGCGGGCGTGGAGCCGACCGCGCCGTCCGGCTCGCCCCACCCGGGGGCCAGCGCGTCGTCCCACGGGTCGTCGAGCCGCATCGCTGCGGACTCGCGCCCTGCTTCCTTCTCCACCGAACAACTCCCCTTGTCCACGGACCACTTCGGCCGCATATCCAAGAATGGGCAGATCGGGAAGATCCAGGGCACTTCATTCGCGAGACTTCACCTCTTCAGGTGAAGGATCTCCCTGGCGGACGCACCATCCCTCGCATGTACGCGTAGCGCACCGCCTGAGCCCGGTCGCGCAGGCCCGCCTTGGCGAAGAGGTTGTTGATGTGGCTCTTCACCGTGGCCCGCGAGATGTGGAGCGCGCGGGCGATGTCCGAGTTGGACATGCCCTCGGCGATCAGGACCAGCACCTCGGCCTCCCGGGGAGTCATCCCGTCCGGTGGCTCCGGCTCATCACCGCCACCGGTCTCGAGCGGCCCCTCGGTCACCCGCTCCAGGAGCCGGCGCTGCACCGTCGGCGAGAGACCTGCCTCGCCCGAGAGGACGGCGTGGACGGCCCTCACGATCTCGTCGCCCCCTGCGTCCTTGGTGAGGTAGCCCCGCGCCCCCGCCCTCAGCGCGGGGAACAAGGAGTCGTCGTCCGCGAAGGTCGTGAGCACCACGACCTGCGTGCCGGGGAACTCCTCACGGATGCGCCGGGTCGCCTCCACCCCGTCGCAGCGGGGCATCCGCAGGTCCATCAGCACCACGTCCGGCGCGTGCTCGGCCACCTGAGCGACCGCTTCCTCCCCGTCCTTCGCCGATCCGACGACCTCGATACCGGGCAGCAGGCCGAGCAGCATGACGATGCCTTCCCGCACCACCGCCTGGTCGTCGGCCACCACCACCCGCGCCGTCACGCCGGCACCCGCAGACTCACCACGAACCCCTCCTTGCCCGGGCCTGCCTCCAGCGTGCCGCCCAGCAACTCGGCGCGCTCCCGCATCCCGAGCAGACCGTATCCGGAACCGCTGACAGCCAGGTCCCCTTCCGGACTCCGCCCTCCCGAGTCCCTGACCTCCAGCACGACGCAGTCGGGCTGGTACTCCAGCCGGAGCTGCACCCTGGCCCCGGGCGCGTGTTTGCGCACATTGGTCAGGGCCTCCTGAGCCACCCGCCGAACCGCCTGGGACGCCTGGGCGGTCAGTGTGCGCCGCTCCCCCTCGACCCTGACCTCGGCCGGCCCAGCCGTCACCAGCTGCCTCAGGAAGTCCTCCACCGGTGACACCTCGCCCCGTAGCGCGGAGAGCGCCTGACGCGTCTCGGAGAGGCCCTCGCGGGCCATCGCCCGGGCCGCGACGACCCGTTGCAGGACCTGGTCCCGGAACTCTCCGGAGGGCTCTCTCTCGATCAGCAGGCGCGCGGCCTCCAGGTGCACCAACTGCGCGGAGAGGCTGTGGGCGAGCACGTCGTGGATCTCCCGGGCGATCCTGGAACGCTCGTCCAGCGCGGCCCTCTCCGCCTCCGCGGCGCGGGCCGCCCGTTCCTGGGCGAGCAGCCGTTGCGCGCTGCCGCGGGCCTCGGCGTCCAGCCGGAGCACATACCCGGCGAGGCAGAGCCCGGCCGTCGTCGCCGCGGTGGTCAACCAGTTGTCGGTGTCGACCACCGCGTAGGCGCCGAGGGCCACCGCTGTGGCCGGAACCCCCGCCCCCAAGGGCAGCCGTTCCAGAGCGGCGACGGCGCACCAGCACCAGAGCACCGTCTCCGGCACCGTCGCCCCCGCCTGCCCCGCCCAGAATCCGGCCAGCATGAGCATCCCGAGCAGACCGAGCGACGGCCACAGGCGGTTGTCGAGACTTGTCCGGAGGAAGGCGATGGCGAGCAACATGCATACGAGGACCGCGATCAGCCCGACGACGATCTCCCAGGGCCCGAACAGCCCACTGGTGAAGGTCCCCCACAGCATCAGAGTGAGCAGGCCGGTCCGCACGGACCAGGCGAACACGCTGCGCGGGCGACTGCGGGTCTCCCGGACGAGCGCCTCCCGCGACGGCCAGCTCGTCCAGTCACCCGGTGTCACACGCGGTCCTTCCACTCCTGCCGCACCGCGGCGCCGACGACGGGCCCATTCCGCGGCCCGGATATCGCCGCGGCCCGGCGTGCCAGCAGCCCCTCACGTATCAGGAGAGTCGCCGCGAGAGCCGCCAACAGGGCCGGGCTGCCCTGATGTACGCCCAGCATCACCGCGACGCCGTACAGAGCCGCCCGCAGGGCCAGTCCGCCGGCCCAGACCAGAGCCGTGGCCCTGGAGCCCTTGCTCCACAGCGAGCCGTCCTCAGCACGCCAGACACGGGATGTCCACGCCCATCCGGCACCCGTGGCGAGACCGACGGCGAGTTCGGCGCCCAGGACGACGGCCGAGGCCGTCCGGTGGTGCGGGTCCACGAGTCCGGGCTCACGCAGCGCCACGAAGAACAGGACACCGGGCAGCACCCACCAGCGCCGGCGGTCGGAGATCCGTTGCGCCGAGCACTGACGGACCACGACGAGGACGATGACCGCGATGATCACCAGGGCGTTGACGAGCCCGGACATGGGCGCCTCCGAGAAGCGAGAAGTTCTGCGTCTCCGAAGCTACGGACGAGCCCGGCCCAGCGGATCGGCCCCCGGGTGGATCACGGGTGGAGATGTCGTCTCCACCCACGGGTGGAGACGACTCCGGGCCCGCACCGGACGCGGCCCGGGCCCGGAGTGGGGGTCAGACGTCGATGCGCGAGCGGTCCAGGGTCGCCGCCGAGCTGGTGATGAACTCCTTGCGCGGTGCCACTTCGTTACCCATCAGCAGGTCGAAGACCTTCTCGCTGGACTCCAGGTCACCGATGTTGATCCGCCGCAGCGTGCGGTGCCGGGGGTCCATCGTCGTCTCCGCCAGCTGGTCCGCGTCCATCTCGCCCAGGCCCTTGTAGCGCTGGATCGAGTCCTTGTAGCGGATGTTCTTGCGCTGGAGCTCCAGCAGCCGCTGGCGCAGCTCGTTGTCCGAGTAGGTGTAGATGTACTTGTCCTGGCCCTTCTTGGGCTGGACCAGTTCGATGCGGTGAAGGGGCGGCACCGCGGCGAAGACCCGGCCGGCCTCGACCATCGGCCGCATGTACCGCTGGAAGAGCGTCAGCAGCAGGATCCGGATGTGGGCGCCGTCGACATCGGCGTCGACCAGCAGGACGATCTTGCCGTACCGGGCAGCGTCGATGTCGAAGGTGCGCCCGGAACCGGCTCCTATGACCTGGATGATCGCACCGCACTCGGCGTTCTTCAGCATGTCGGAAACCGACGCCTTCTGAACGTTGAGGATCTTGCCGCGGATCGGCAGGAGCGCCTGGAATTCGCTGTTCCGGGCGAGCTTCGCCGTACCGAGCGCGGAGTCGCCCTCCACGATGAACAGCTCGCTGCGCTCCACGTCGTCACTGCGGCAGTCGGCGAGCTTCGCCGGCAGGGAAGAGGACTCCAGCGCCGTCTTGCGGCGCTGCGCCTCCTTGTGCTGGCGGGCGGCGATCCGGGTGCGAGCGGCCGCCACCGCCTTGTCGAGGACGGCCCTGGCCTGGGCCTTCGCGTCCCGCTTGGTGGAGGTCAGGAACGCCTTGAGCTCCTTGGCCACGACGTTGGCGACGATCCGGTTGGCCGCCGAGGTGCCGAGGACTTCCTTCGTCTGACCCTCGAACTGCGGCTCCGCCAGGCGTACGGTCACGACCGCGGTGAGGCCCTCGAGTGCATCGTCCTTGACGATGTCGTCCTCCGCCACGCGCAGCAGCTTCGCGGAGCGCAGCACCTCGTTGACCGTCTTGGTGACGGAGCGCTCGAACCCGGTCACGTGGGTGCCGCCCTTGGGGGTGGCGATGATGTTGACGAAGGACTTCACGTTGGTGTCGTACCCGGTACCCCAGCGCAGCGCGATGTCCACGCCCAGTTCGCGGGTGACCTCGGTGGGCGTCATGTGTCCGCGATCGTCCAGTACCGGGACGGTTTCCTTGAACGTGCCCTGCCCGGTCAGGCGCAGGACGTCACAGACGGCCTTGTCCTGGGCCAGGTAGTCGCAGAACTCGCTGATGCCTCCGTCGAAGCGGAAGGTCTCCTCCGTCTTGCCCGCTCCGTCCAGGCCACGCTCGTCGCGCACGACGATGGTCAGGCCGGGGACGAGGAAGGCCGTCTGGCGGGCCCGCTGGTGAAGCGTCTCCAGATTGAGCTTGGCGTCCTTGAGGAAGATCTGCCGGTCGGCCCAGTACCGCACCCGCGTACCGGTGCGCGTCTTCGGGACACGCTTGCCCTTGCGCAGTCCGTTGGCCGGATCGAACGGGCTGTCCGGGCCCTGCTCGGTGAAGATCCCCGGAACACCGCGCCGGAAGCTGATCGAGTGGGTCGCGCTGTTGCGGTCGACCTCGACGTCGAGCCGGGCGGAGAGGGCGTTGACCACGGAGGCGCCCACACCGTGCAGACCGCCGGACGCGGCATAGGAGCCGCCGCCGAACTTGCCTCCGGCGTGCAGCTTGGTCATGACGACCTCGACGCCGGAAAGACCCGTCTTGGGCTCGACATCGATCGGGATGCCCCGGCCGTTGTCCCGGACCTCGACGGAGTTGTCGTCGTGGAGTACGACCTCGATGTGATCGCAGTAGCCGCCGAGGGCTTCGTCGACGGAGTTGTCGATGATCTCCCAGAGGCAGTGCATGAGACCGCGGCTGTCGGTGGACCCGATGTACATACCCGGGCGCTTGCGAACCGCTTCGAGCCCCTCGAGTACGAGCAGGTGCCGCGCGGTGTAGTTGGAACCGTCTCGGTCTGCTCCGGTCAGCAGCGCAGTGGACGGCACGGACGTATCGGCGGTCACGCGGTTCGCTCCTCGCTGAATTTCATTTGGGGCCCTGTGGGTCACGGGCTCGGCTTCGGTGCCGCTGTGAGGGTACCGATGCCTGGTAGAGCGGGTGAAACGCCACCCTAGAAGAACCTCACCTTAAACCAGGCTCGCATGTATGTTCGATCCCCTCGCAGGGGTGACGTGCACATCACGTTCCCTTCCAGGCATGAACCATTTAGGCTCCGGGCACGTCCTCATGAACAACCGGCAAGCCAGCCGGCCCGGACTGACCCAAGCCAAGCAACGCGAAACCCGTAGCGCCACGCAATACGGCACATTCGCCGCGAACCGGCAACAGACAGCCATCCCGAGAAGAAGTTTCGAAGAAAAGCCACGAGCGGGAACGTTTTCGGCCTGGTTGGATGTTGACCCTGGTACGACAGCTCGTCGAGCTAGAGAAGAGGCGACGTGACTACTGTTCTGACCCCCGCGAGCCCGCTGACCGCAGCAGACCGCTGTGACCGTTGCGGCGCCCAGGCCTACCTGCGCGTCGTGCTCATCAGTGGCGGTGAACTGCTCTTCTGCGCCCACCACGGTCGCAAGTTCGAGCCGGAACTCAAGAAGATCGCCGCGGAAATACAGGATGAGACCGACCGACTGACGGCCGTGCAGGCCCAAGCCGCCGAAGAGGAACACTGACACCTCTGCATCCACGACGAGCCAGGGGCCGGTCCCGGACCGGCCGACGGGCGGCCTCCCATGAGGGAAGCCGCCCGTTCTCGTACCTGCGGAGCCCGCGCCGTCAGCCGGCGTTCGCCATCCAGTCGATGGCGGCGGAGATCCGCGTGTAGACACCGGGGCTCCCGGCGCGTCCGCAGCCGTTCCCCCAGGACACCAGTCCCACGAGGCGCCCCTGCGCCACCAGAGGGCCTCCGCTGTCCCCCTGGCAGGCGTCGTACCCGCCCTCGGGTACGCCCGCACAGAGCATCGACGAGGCGTCGTACGTACCGGTGCTGCCGCCCGGGTAGGCCTGTTCGCACGAGCTGTCGGGCAGGATGTCCACCTGGGCGGACCTGAGGGACGACGCGTAGTCGCCGTAGCCCGTCGTGTCACCCCACCCGTAGACGACGGCGGGAGTCCCTGCCCGGTAGGCCGAGTCACCGGCCTCGGCCAGGGGGATCGCGTCCCCCTGGGGCAGCGCTTCGGAAAGGGTGAGCACCGCAACGTCCCCGCTGTTGGTGGCGGCGTCGAATCCGGGGTTCACCCACGTCTCGCTCACCGGGATCTCCTTGCCCCCGGTGCCGTTCAGCTCGTCCCGGCCGGAGATGATCCGCAGATCGCTCACCCGTTCCACGTCGGTGCCCAGCGCCTCCTTGCTCAGGCAGTGGGCGGCGGTGAGCACCTTCTTCGGCTCCACCACGACACCGCCGCAGAACTGACCGGCCCGGGTACCCCCGAACCGGTCACGGCTGGACAGCGCCACCACCCAGGGGCTGTCCGCCACGTGGGCGGGCTGTCCTCCGATGATGATGCTGTCGGCGGCGGCCGGGGCGGGGGAAGCGAGCGGTATCACGGCCGTGGTGGCGGCAAGGGCGAGCGCCCCGGTCAAGGCGCGGACGACAGTGCGGGACATGCGTACTCCTGACTCTGTGATGGACCATGCCTACCCAGAGTCATTCCAGCGACACCGATGCGCACCTCCGCCCCGTGCCCCTGCCGAAGATCGGGATGCGACACGACGAGGGCCCGAATCCCCTGGGATTCGGGCCCTCGTGTGTTCTGTCGCCGTTGCGGCCTAGTCGAGGTAGTCGCGCAGAACCTGCGAGCGCGACGGGTGGCGCAGCTTCGACATGGTCTTGGACTCGATCTGACGGATGCGCTCGCGCGTCACTCCGTAGACCTTGCCGATCTCGTCCAGTGTCTTCGGCTGTCCGTCCGTGAGTCCGAAGCGCATGGAGACCACGCCCGCCTCACGCTCGGAGAGGGTGTCCAGCACCGAGTGGAGCTGCTCCTGGAGGAGCGTGAAGCTCACCGCGTCGGCCGGGACGACCGCCTCGGAGTCCTCGATCAGGTCGCCGAACTCGCTGTCCCCGTCCTCACCCAGCGGGGTGTGGAGGGAGATCGGCTCACGGCCGTACTTCTGGACCTCGATGACCTTCTCGGGGGTCATGTCGAGCTCCTTGGCCAGCTCCTCCGGGGTGGGCTCGCGGCCCAGGTCCTGGAGCATCTGGCGCTGGACACGCGCGAGCTTGTTGATGACCTCGACCATGTGCACCGGAATGCGGATGGTGCGTGCCTGGTCGGCCATGGCACGGGTGATCGCCTGACGAATCCACCAGGTGGCATACGTGGAGAACTTGTAGCCCTTGGTGTAGTCGAACTTCTCCACCGCGCGGATCAAACCGAGGTTGCCCTCCTGGATCAGGTCCAGGAAGAGCATGCCGCGACCGGTGTAGCGCTTGGCCAGCGACACCACGAGACGGAGGTTGGCCTCCAGCAGGTGGTTCTTGGCGCGACGGCCGTCCTCGGCGATGATCTCCAGCTCGCGCTTGAGCTTGGGGGCGAGCTTGTCGGAGTTCGCCAGCTTGTCCTCGGCGAACAGACCCGCCTCGATGCGCTTGGCGAGCTCGACCTCCTGCTCGGCGTTGAGGAGCGGGACCTTACCGATCTGCTTGAGGTAGTCCTTGACCGGGTCGGCGGTGGCACCGGCGACGGCGACCTGCTGCGCGGGCGCGTCGTCCTCGTCGTCGTCGGAGAGGACGAAGCCCTTGTTCTCGCCCTCGCCCTCCTCTTCCTCGCCCTTGCCGGCCTTGACCTCCTCGACGACGTCGTCGCCGTCGAGAATTTCCTCGTCCTGCTTGCCGGCCTTCTTGGAGGCCGTCTTCTTGGCCGCCGTCTTCTTCACGGCGGTCTTCTTGGCTGCCGTCTTCTTGGCTGCGGCCTTCTTCGCGGGCGCGGCCGCGGGAGCCTCCTCGGCAGCCGGGTCCGCGGGCTCGGCGGACGGCGCGGCGGGCGCCGCCACGGTCCGCGTCACCGTCGTCTTGGCCGCGACGGTCTTGGTGGCGGTGCGCTTGGCCGGGCTCTTCGCTGCAACGCTCTTGCGGGCGCGCTTCGACGGCTCCGCGGCACTGACCATCAGCGTCACACCCTCTTCCTCGAGGATCTGGTTGAGGCTGCGCAGAACGTTCTTCCACTGGGTTGGCGGAATCTGGTCAGCCTCGAAGGCCCGACGCACGTCATCGCCGGCGATCTGCCCATCAGCCTTTCCCCGCTCAATGAGCGCCATCACAGATTCGGACTCGGCGATCTCCGGCGGGAGCGTACGGGATGTGCTGGCCGACACGAACAACCTCTCGGAACGATGGAAACGGCTTCCGGTCCGGCCCGGAGAGGGCTGGAACCGACGACCGACGGGCGGGGAATGCACCGACGGCGCGGGCTAGGCCTCAGAAGTGCACAGCGCCCTGGGCGGCTGCTGTATTCCTTCTGCGACGGTCACCTCTTAAGTCATCGCGCTGTTTCAAGGAGTGTTACGGCCGTTCCACGTGGCCCGAGTCACACCCCATTTGCGATGAACACGACCAAGGCGACATCTCTTCACCCTGTGCCGCCGGACCTCCGAGGTCCGACGGCACGTGGCGCGTCCACCCGGCCCGCGCCCCGGTCAGTGCTCGCGCGGCGCGGGCACCACGCGTTCCGCCTCATGGTGCCCGGCCAGCAGCTGACGCATGGCCGCCTCGGCACCCGCCGAGTCACCGGAAGCGAGGGCGTCCACGATGCGCGCGTGCAGGGCGAGCGACGCATCACTGGGCCGGTCACACGCGGTGGCCGGGCCGCCGGACACCTGCAGCGCCGCGGAAACGATCCCGGAAAGGTGCTCCAGCATGCGGTTGCCCGCCGCCTGGATGAGCAGGGAGTGGAACTCGGCATCGGCGCGGGCGCACGTGATCAGATCGCCCTGTCCGAGCGCGTGCCCCATGATCTCGACCATGTCGACAAGACGCTGCTGCAGGTCCTCACGCCCATGCCCTGCGGCAAGTCGGGCGGCCAGTGGCTCGATCGTCCACCTGAGATCACCCAACTCGCGACGCTGGTCATCACGCTGCGGGCCGAAGGCACGCCACTCGATGATGTCGGGATCGAGCAGGTTCCAGTCACTGACCGGCCGTACCCGGGTACCGACATTGGGGCGGGCGCTGACCAGACCCTTCGCCTCCAGCACGCGCAGGGATTCCCGCACGACGGTCCTGGAAACCTCGAAACGCTGGCCGATCTCCTCAGGCACCAGCGGGCGGTCGGCACCGAGGTCGCCGGAGACGATCATCTGCCCGAGCTGCTGAACAAGTTGGCCATGGAGCCCGCGGCCACGGCTGGCCGAGCCGCGTCGGCCCACCCGGCCGAGTTCGGCTTCGGCACCGTCCCAGGAGCGCGCGGCGGCGCGCTCGCCGGCCGGCGCCTCCGCGTACGAGTAACGGTCGAGTTCACCCGGGCCGGCGAGGCCGGAATCGGCGGAGCGGGCGGTGGTCATCGTGGTGTGCGCAAGGGTACTCACGCATCCTTTGTCGGCGGGTCCCATCCGCCCCTTGAGGTCTTTGCTGAAAAGCACACGAAAGGGTGATCGGCACCCGCCCCTCAATTGACGCCTTACTGGTATAAACCGGATGTTTCGCAGTCAGCGGTGCGAAGACGCCGCCTCCTGCCCTGCCCGGGCGCTCACCAACGCACCCTCCCCCGAAGGCTGGCGAGAAGAAACGCGCAGGTCAGCGCGGACAGGGACAGCGCCAGGGCCACCCCCACGGGATGCGCCACGATCCGTGCGCCGGCCAACATCCACCGGTCCGCCGCCCCCGGCCACTGAAGCCAGGCCAGGTCCCGCAGCCGTCCCGGAAGCCCGGCCATCGAACGTGCGCTCGCCGCCTTCGGCATTCGCTCGACGAGCGGCACCAGCACTACGGGTACGGCGAGCACGGCGGCGATGCCCGCGGTCGTCACCCGGAAGACCCCGGCGGCCAGCACCCCCGCCCAGGCACAACCCACGGTCAGGGCGGACCAGCTCACCGTCAGCGACACCACGTTCGAGGGGACGTCGAGCATGCTCCCGCCGTACACCACACGCAGGGCAGCGGCGGAGCCCAGCACGACGAGCAGCGCCAGGAGAAGGGCGACTCCCCCGGACACCACCAGCTTGGCCAGGAGCAGGCCGAGTCTGCGCGGCACGCTCCCCCGTCCCGCGGCGAGCGCCGGATAGCGGAACTCGTCACCGAAGGAGAGCGCCCCGAGGAGCCCGGCCCCCAGTGCGGCGGGCGGAAGCGGCAGCAGCGAGGGCCAAGCGGCGATCACATGGACGAGCGGGGCACTGCCGTCGCGGGCCAGCAGGACGGAGAGACCTACGGAAACGGCCAGTACGGCAGCCAGGATCGCGGCCGTCGTCCGCACACCGAACAGGCGGCGCAGTTCGTACCGCACCGGCCTCACCGGCCCCCGGGCCGGGCGCCGCCTGATCGGCGGCCGGTCCTCGGCCCGCACGGCGGGCCGCACGGGGCGGGAGGAGGCGCCGGAGCGGTCATGGACGGCGCGGCGGTCGGCAGGGGCATCGGGCGCGCCCGCGGAACGCGTGTCGCCCACTTCGTCGGCGAGCTGGTGCACGGGAAGGCCGTGCCGGAACGCGGCGTCACCCACTTCCGCGCAGCTGCTGCCGTACACGGAGAGCCGGTTGCCGGCCCCCTCGGCGACAACCTCTACAGACCGCCGGGCAGCACGCGCTTCCCGGCTGACGATCGCGGCGAGGCGGGCGGCCTGCGGGGAGCGCACCGCCACACGGGGCCGGAGGCGGGTACGGGAAAAGGCAGCCCCGTGCTGATCGGCGACCACGCGCCCAGCGTCGAGGGTGACCACATGGCCCGCCGAGCGTGCGGCCTCCTTGGGATCCCTGGTCGCGAAGAGCACCGTTCCACCGCGCTCGGCGTGGGAGCGCAGCATCCCGTGCATCCAGTCGGCCTCCTTCGGCGCCAGGCCCTCCGCCGGATCGTCGAGAAGGAGCGTGTGCGGGTCCCCGAGCAACGCGCAGGCGAGCGCCAGTCGACGATCCATGCCCAGGGAGAGCGTGGCGATGCGCTGATCCCTCAGACCGGCCAGGCCCACCGCGTCGAGCAGTTCGTCGGCCCTGGATACGGGAACGCCCGCCGCGGCGCAAAGCATGCGGAGTTGCCCCCGAACGGTGCGTGCGGGGTGGCCCGGCACGTCACCCAGCACCACACCCACCTCGCCGGCCGGGTTCGGAACGCGGTGCAGCGGCCGGCCCCGGAAGTAGGCCACCCCGCGCCCCGGCTCCAGTTCGAGCATCAGCCGCAGGGCCGCGGTCTTTCCGGAACCCGGCGCCCCCAGCAGTGCGGTGACACATCCTGGCTCCGCGTCGAAGGTGAGGTCGTTCACGGCGGGGGCTTGTCCACGGGAAGGGGTGCTGGTGAGTCCGATGGCCTGGAGCATCGCTTCTCTCGCAGGAACGGGGACGGCGAAGGCGAAGCCGCCCGGCGGCGAGTGAGTACCGCAGCACGATAACCTGACATATTGGACTTTTTACGCAAGACTGCGCGCGCCGCGTCACGGGCCTCCGCCCGGGCGGGAGGTCCAGGACCTTTCGCGCCCGGATCAGCCCGCGAGCCCGGCACGATCCACGCGCGAGTCCTAGACCTCGGGCCTCAGCATCGGCGGATTGAGCACGGTCGCCGTGCCCGACCGGAACAGCTGGGCCGGGCGGCCCCCCTGCCGGGTGGTCGTCCCTCCGGTCGGCACCAGGAAGCCCGGCGTACCCGTCACCTTGCGGTGGAAGTTCCTCGGATCCAGCACGACGCCCCACACCGCCTCGTACACCCGGCGCAGCTCACCGACCGTGAAGGCGGGCGGGCAGAAGGCAGTGGCCAGCGAGGAGTACTCGATCTTGGACCGGGCCCGCTCGACCCCGTCGGCAAGGATCCTCGCATGGTCGAAGGCCAACGGCGCCTGGTGCTCGCCATCGGGTGCGTAGCCGCCCTCGGGTCCGAGCAGGTCCTCGACGGGCGCCCATCGCGCGCTGTTCGCGTCGCCGCCCGCCCTGGGAGCGGGCAGATCGGGGGCCAGCGCGAGATGGGCGACGCTGACGACCCTCATCCTCGGGTCCCGGGCGGGGTCCCCGTACGTGGCGAGCTGTTCCAGATGAGCGCCGTTGCCCACGGCCGGGGCGGCCGGGTCCTGCGCGCACAGGCCCGTTTCCTCGACGAGCTCACGGGCCGCCGCGGCACCGAGATCCTCATCGGCCCTGACGAAACCGCCCGGCAGGGCCCACCTGCCCTGGAACGGGGTCTCACCCCGACGTACCACCAGCGCGCAGAGGGCGTGCCGACGCACCGTGAGCACCACCAGGTCGACGGTGACGGCGAACGGCGGGAAGGTCGACGGGTCGTAGGGCGGCATGCCGTGATCATAGTCGTCTTCCTGACGATAAACACTCCCTTCCCGCTGACTCTTCACCGGCCTCCGAAGCCTCGCTCACTGGTTCCGGAAGATCGCGCGCCGGTCGTCCCGTGTCGACACGAGGTACACGACGAGGCCCGGCGTGCGGCGCCGGAGGCCCGGCGCCGCCGTGGTCTCACCTTCGTCCGGTCCTGGTCCCGCGACGCCCCTGCGCCCCCGGCCGGGCAGACCGCCGCTTGTCCGCCGCGCCGGGGCCGGGCCGAGTGGAACCATGACGCGACCTGACTCGCCCGGCCGGCCGCACCCGTGCCGGACGGGCCCCCGCGACCCGTTCCGCACGTCGGCCATTCCGGGCTGCCCGCGCGCTGCGCTCACCGCGCAGACAGCGCCGCAGCGTTTCCGGGTCGAGACCCTGGTTGCACGCCTCGTGCAGCAGTTGCGCGAAGGTGTAATGCGGATCGAGGCGCAGGGCGAGCCCCAGCGCGACGCGCGCCGCCGGCTCGTCGCCGGTCGACCAGGAGACCCAGCCCGCCAGGGTGAGCGGAGCTGCGGCGTGTTCTTCGTACGGAGCGACGCAGCGACGGGCAAGCGCTCGCCACAGCCTCAGGGCCGCGTGCGCCTTCGGCCCTTCCATCCACTCCGCCGCCCTGTCGCGGGTCCCCCTGTCCTGGAGACCGAGAATCATCGACGCGGCCTCCTCATCGCTGACCAGCCTGTCGTCGTTGATGTCCGCGAGTGACGGCACCGTTACGGGCGCTTTCCCGAGGCGGTCGATCAGGCGGCCGGCGAGCTTCAGCGTGTCAGCGCCGAGCTCCTGGCGACGTTCCTGGTCGAGCAGCAACGGCACCATCGCGCTGCCCGCCGCGTCCAGGGCACGCACCTGGGCGCCGGCCGACGTGCGGGTGAGGGGGGTGAGCCTCGCCTCCATCTCGCGCAGCGATCCCCGTACCTGAATGCCGGCGTAGGTGGCCGCCGCCGCCATCACCGAGGTGCCGGGCATAGCCAGCGGGTTGCCTTCCGGTGGGCAGCAGCGGGCGTCGGGGCAGACATAGGACCAGAAGCGGTTCCCCGAGATGCACAGCACTTCGAGGACGGGCACGTCCAGCGCTCCGCACGCCGTACGCAACCGCTGAGCGAGCGGGCGCAGGCGCTCCATGGTCTGGTTGCCCGTCTCGCCGTCCACCGGATCCTGGCAGAGGAAGACGACGATGGCGTCCGGCCGGGCCTCACGCCGCTCGCTCCCCTTGATCAGGCACTCCGCGAGCTGGTCGGCGACCGTCGGCCATTCCAGCGTGGACTGCGGGATGTCGAGCCTGAGCCTGGATCCGAACCGGCCTCGGCCACCGTGCAGGGCGACCATGACCACGCTGTCGCTCGGGTGGAAGCCCATGAGATAGGGGAGGGCGTCGGCCAGCTCGGCCGGGCCTCGCAGGGTGATCTGCTGTTCCTCGGAGGGACCGGTTGATTCGGGGTGCTTGTTCATGGCCAGACCGTCTCGCGAACCAAGCATTTCCGCTACTCCCTGTGGATAACTTATCCACAGGGAGTAGTCAGCCGTTCGCGGTTGTCGGATGCATCGGGTTGCATGGGAGGCATGACCGTCGCAGACCGCACAGACCTCAGGGCTTCGGCCGATTCCATACTGTCCCGACTCGTCGGCGACGCCTCGGGCACCGCTCGGCTGCGTGAGGACCAGTGGCGGGCCATCGAGGCACTCGTCGCGGACAAGCGCCGAGCGCTGGTCGTCCAGCGGACCGGCTGGGGGAAGTCCGCGGTGTACTTCGTCGCCACCTCACTTCTGCGCGCCCAAGGCGCCGGGCCCACCGTCATCGTCTCGCCGCTGCTGGCGTTGATGCGCAACCAGGTCGCGGCGGCGGCCCGCGCCGGCATCAGCGCGCGCACGATCAATTCGTCCAACACGGAGGAGTGGGACACCGTGCAGGCCGAGGTCGCCGCGGGTGAGGTCGACGTCCTGCTGGTCAGCCCCGAGCGCCTCAACAATCCTGACTTCCGCGACCAGGTGCTGCCAAGGCTCGCCGCGGAAACCGGTCTGCTCGTCGTGGACGAGGCGCACTGCATCTCCGACTGGGGCCACGACTTCCGGCCCGACTACCGCCGACTGCGGACGATGCTCGCCGACCTCCCTCCCGGTGTTCCGGTGCTCGCCACCACCGCCACGGCGAACGCCCGGGTCACCGCCGACGTGGCGGAGCAGCTCGGTACCGGTGCCGGCGCGGACGCGCTCGTGCTGAGGGGCTCGCTGGACCGCGAGAGCCTGAGCCTCAGCGTGCTGCGACTGCCGAACGCGGCCCACCGTCTGGCATGGCTCGGGGACCACCTCAAGGAGCTTCCGGGCTCGGGCATCATCTACACACTGACGGTCGCGGCCGCCGAGGAGGTCACCGCGTATCTCCGCCAGTGCGGGCACACCGTCGCCTCCTACACCGGCCGCACCGAGAACGCGGAGCGGCAGCAGGCGGAGGACGATCTGCTGGCCAACCGGCTCAAGGCGCTGGTGGCGACCTCCGCTCTCGGCATGGGCTTCGACAAGCCCGACCTCGGCTTCGTCGTGCACCTCGGGTCGCCGTCCTCCCCCATCGCCTACTACCAGCAGGTGGGCCGCGCCGGACGCGGTGTCGAACATGCCGAGGTGCTGCTCCTGCCGGGCAAGGAGGACGAAGCGATCTGGCAGTACTTCGCGTCGGTCGGCTTTCCGCCGGAGGAACAGGTCCGGCGCACCCTCGACGCGCTGGACCAGGCCGGACGGCCGCTCTCACTGCCCGCCCTGGAACCGCTGGTCGACCTGCGTCGCGCACGGCTGGAGAGCATGCTCAAGGTCCTCGACGTGGACGGGGCGGTCAGGCGGGTGAAGGGTGGCTGGACCGCGACGGGAGAACCCTGGGTCTACGACGCCGAACGCTATGCGTGGGTGGCCCGTCAGCGTGCTGCCGAGCAGCAGGCCATGCGCGACTACGCCACGACGGACGGCTGCCGGATGGAGTTCCTGCGCCATCAGCTCGACGACGAGGCGGCGACCGCGTGCGGGCGTTGCGACAACTGTGCCGGCGCCCGTTTCGGGGCGGGAGTCTCCGACGCCGCTCTGGAGACGGCGAGGGGCGAGCTCCGCAGGGCCGGTGTGGAGGTGGAGCCCCGCAAGATGTGGCCGACCGGGCTCCCGTCAGTGGGTGTTGATCTCAAGGGCAGGATTCCCGCGACGGAGCTCGCGGGCACCGGACGGGCGCTGGGCCGGCTCACCGACATCGGGTGGGGCAACAGACTGCGCCCGATACTGGCGGCTCAGGCACCCGACGCTCCGGTTCCGGGCGACGTGGCCGATGCGGTGGTGACCGTGCTGGCCGACTGGGCCAGGGGTCCTGGCGGCTGGGCTCCGGGGGCCGTCAACGCCGTGCCCCGGCCGGTCGGTGTCGTCACCATGGCCTCGATCCGCAGACCTCAGCTCGTCGAATCGCTCGGCAGGCACATCGCCGGAGTGGGACGGATGCCGCTGCTGGGAGGCCTGACCCTGGCTCCGGACGCCGACGAGGTCCGGGTGTCGCAGACCAACAGCGCGCAGCGGGTACGAGCCCTGCACGACAGGCTGGTCGTCGCACCCGACCTCGCGGAGGCCCTGGCGGCCACGGACGGGCCGATACTGCTCGTCGACGATCTCTCGGACACCGGCTGGACGCTCGCCGTGGCAGCCCGCCTGTTGCGTCGAGCCGGGGCGGAGGCGGTGTTTCCGCTGGTCCTCGCCGTTCAGGCGTGACAGGAGGCGTCAGGCGGGACCGGACTGGGCAGGGATATCCGTGTCATTCCGGCTGAATACCGTCAGCCTCACCAATTGCTCGTTGCCGCCTGCCGATACGCCAGGAAGAATTGGTCTCGCTCCCCGCACGGTCCTCTCGCGGGCCCGAAAGGGCTGTGCCGCGGCGCGCCCTCACCCGACCCTGCCCGCATCGTGGGCGCGTATGCGAAGGGAGGACCGTGACCTTCGGATTCGCTCCGTCCGCAGCCACTTCGATGTCGACAGCCGCCGACTCGGCCAACCGCCTTGCCAGAATGCTCGAACCGGCCGAATGGGCAGCGGCCGGAATACCTCTGCTGCGCAGCCCGCGTGAGGTGGTCAGCGGACTGCACGCCAGGCACCGGCCGACGCCGACCACCGCTGTGGTCGCCGTCCTGGACCACGAGGAGCGCTTGACGGCAAGCGCCTCTTTCGCCCGCCGCTCGGTGACGGCCGACGGCTGGGAGTTCCGGAACTCACTGCTCGCGCACCTGCGCCGCGTCATCCCGCATGATCTGCGCCGCCGTACCCCCGTCCGTACCGCGGTACTGCTCTACTGCCGCGAAGGGGACGAGCGTTGGACGGAGGAGGACGGAGCGTGGATGTGGGGGCTGCGGGACGCCTGCACACTGCACGGGCTGCGGTGCGGCGCGTACATCACGCTGACCAGGGGTGGCTGGCAGGTGCTGGGCGAGGGCAGGGGCGGCCGCCGTCCGAACTCCATGTCGCAGCCTTCGGCCCTCGCCGACACCGCCCTGTCCACCGAGCAGGTGCCGTCGCGGAGCGGCGGCGGAGCAGCGCAGGCACTGCACCGCTCCGCCGCACGCTGATCGAGCACGCTTCGGTGGTCCGGCAGCCCTCGCGGACGGCCGGACCGCCGAAGCCGCCGGGGGGCGCGGGGCCGGAAGCGGCCGCGGTCCCGCCGGCGTCGGTGCTCAGACGCCGGCGCCGAGCGCGGCGTTGATCCGCTGCGGGTCGCCGCAGGCGATCAGCAGCACACCGGCGGCCTCGCGTGCGTTGGCAAGTGCCCGCGCGGCCGCGTCGTCGGCCGGGCCGTTGACCGCGACGATCACCACCGGCCGGGGCTTGACCCGGTCCGCCGCCGCGGCCGCGGCGAAGAAGACGTCGTCGCCCGCTTCGTGCTGAGCCCAGTAGGCGGTCTCACCGAAGGAGAGCTCGTGGGTCGCCCACGGGTGCTGTCCGCCCGTGGTCAGCACCAGGATGTCGCCGGGTGCGCGACCCGAGTCGAGCAGCAGATCCACCGCCTCGTCGGCGGCGTCGAGCGCCCCGTCGGCCGATGCGGGGATGATTTGGAGCTGCGGTGCGGAACGATTCTCCGACGGCGCCGCCTGGGGCCTGCCGGAGGTGGACTGCCGGCGCTGCGCGGGGGGCGCAGGCCGCGGGCCGGGCACCGGACGACCGGGGCGCGGCATGGCCGCTGTACGCGGACCGGGTACGGGACGAGGGGTCGACGCGGCGCGGCCGGTGGCCGGGGTGGCGCGGGGACCCTGGGCGCTCTCGTGAATCTGAGGCTCCTCGGGGATGAGAGGCATGGGTGGTTGTCTATCAAACGCCGATACCGCGGGCATCGGCGGGTGGGCACATGTGCGCGATCAGAAGTCGAAGCCGAGCTGGCCCCCGCTTTCCAGTGCGGCCGCCTCGGCGGAGAAACGGATCTTCTTCAGGTGCTGCCACCGGGGCAGCGCGTCAAGGTAGGACCACGACAGGCGGTGGTGGGCGGTGGGCCCACGCTCCTCGAGTGCGGCCCTGTGCGCGGGCGACGGATAGCCGGCGTTGGCCTCGAAGCCGAAGTCCGCGTACTCCCCGTTCTGCGCGCCGAGTTCGGCCATCATGGCGTCCCGGCGGACCTTCGCGATCACCGAGGCCGCGGCCACCGCGACGCAGGACTGGTCCCCCTTGATGACGGTACGCACCTGCCAAGGGCTGCCCAGGTAGTCGTGCTTGCCGTCCAGGATCACCGCGTCGGGGCGGACCGGCAGGGCCTCCAGGGCACGTACGGCCGCCAGCCGGAGGGCGGCGGTCATGCCGAGCGCGTCGATCTCCTGGGGGGAGGCGTCACCGAGGGCGTATGCGGTGACCCAGCTCTCCAGCAGCGGAGCGAGTTCCGCACGGCGCTTGGGAGTGATCAGCTTGGAGTCGGTGAGTCCGGCGGGGGGCCTGCGGAGACCGGTGACCGCGGCGCACACCGTGACAGGTCCCGCCCACGCTCCGCGTCCGACCTCGTCGACACCGGCGACGATCTTGGCACCGGTGGTGGCGCGCAGTGAGCGCTCGACGGTATGCGTGGGTGGTTCGTACGGCATGGCGTCTGTCAGCGTACGCCGAAGGGGGCGCCAGGAACACCCCGGGGCACCCCCTCCCGGGATCACACCGACGGTCGCGCGCCGGACGGCGCGCGACACACGGCTTCCGGCACGGTCTTCACAAGGCCCGCGCGATCGGCATTGGGGGCTTCGGACGGCAACCCGGCGCAATCACTCGCGGGTTGGTCAGTACGGGTCGTACGGGTCGTAGACGTCGCCCGTCCCGCCGCCGCGCTCGTCGCCGTTGTCGCCCGTGCTCAGCCCCCGGCAGTCCAGGGTGCGGTAGCCCGGATCCCAGTCGCCGAGGATGTCCCGGGCTCGGGCTTCGCCCCAACTCGTGGCGTACCAGGGTTCGTCGGAGTCGCGGAGGGAGCGCTGGATCTCTTGCAGCGCACAGGACCGCAGAGGTTCGGGCAAGGTGTCGAGAGCGGGTACGGCGTCGGCCGACAGGCCCTTGAGGTATTCGATGTCGATCGAGTGGTCGCTGCGGTAGCGCTGCACGTTCTGCTCGGCGATGAGCCCGTCGGGCGAGATGAGGCCGAAGGCCAGGACGCCGACGGCCGCGCTCGCCGCGACCGCGCGCGGCAGCATGCGGGGGCCGAACACGCCGGCCGCCATGATCAGCACGAGGACCACACCGAGCCAGAGTTCCACGGCGGCCACGGAGATCCGGAGCCTGGTCAGGCCGTACGCGTCGACGTAGAGGTCCATACGGCGCAGGGCCGAGGCGACCACGACCAGCGTGAGGAAGCACAGGGTGCCGAGCACGGAGCGGACGAGGGTGCGGTCATGGGTGCCGCCGCGCGGGGCCCAGCGAAGGGCGAGCGCGATGACGCCGAGCGTGAGCACCGTGGCCCAGAGCAGTTGCCAGAAACCTTGGCGCGCGTACTCGGAGTAGCTGAGATCCGTCTCGGCCATCACCTTGTCGTACCCGCCGAGCAGCACCGTGAGCTGGATGGTGAGGAACGCCGCGAAGAGGAGGTTCAGGACGATCAGCGGGAGGGCCCATTCCAGCCGCCCGCGCGCCTTGCCCGGGCGTACGGTCACCCCGTCCCAGCGGACCGGGGCGGCAGCGGTGTAGGCGGCGGCGAGGGCACCGACCAGGCCGAGGAGGCCCAGGAAGACCCGCCAAGGTCCGTCACCGACCGACACGTCCGGCGTCAGGTTGCCCAGCAGGTCCGCGAAGGCGGCGTCGGCACTCGCGAAGAGCGCGCCGAACACGATGACCAGCACGACGGCCACGGCCACGGACCGGAACACCACGCCGAACCGGCCCCGGGACCCCGACATGCGCTCGCGCACACCCCGGACACCCCAGCCCAGCGATTCGAACACGGAAGTGAACACGCCCAGGGAACCGAGGAACACGCCGAGCCAGCTCCGGCTGCCGTGCAGCGCCAGCGAGCCGAGCGCGAGAGCGGACACCATCGCGAGGAAGGTGGGCCAGCCGGCATCCCGGAGGGCCGGGACGGCCAGGAGCGCCAGGCCGCCGATGGCCCACACGGCGGTCCAGGGGCGGAGCGTGCGGCCCGCCGCCCTGGCGGAGATGTACGCGCCGGCCGAGGCGGGCAGCGCCACGATGAGCAGGTTCAGCCCGATGCCGTCGCCCAGCAGGGACATGCTGAGCAGGGCCGTCGCGAGGGTGGCCCAGAGGGTGCCGGTGTGGACGCGGCCCGGTTTCTTGGCCCGGAGCCGCGTCGTCACGGAAGGCGGTGGCTTGCCCCAGGGGCTCGGCTGCCCCTGTCCACCGGGGCGCTGCGCCGCGTAGGCGGGGATCTTGGGTGGTTCGGGCATCGACGCCGTACCGCCTCCCGCGACGCCCCTGCCCGCGGCTCCGGGGGCGGCGGCCGGCCGCTCGCCCCGCGCCCCCACCGCCGCGGTTCCGGGTACGGCCCGAGCGGTGCCGGCCTGCTCAGGAGTGCCTTGGCCGGGAACGCCCTGCCTGGGCTCGTCCCGCGCGGAGCCGGCCTGCCCGGGCAGACCTTCGTCCGGTGCGGGCCGGGATGATGAGGCGGGCTCGTCCGGCGCGGGCTCGGGCCGGGATGATGCTGGCGGTGTTTCGGACACGGGACCCCTCCCCACCGGGTCCGCTCACGCGAGCTCTGGGCTGCGCGCGACCCCCCGGCGTCTCATTCGGTGCGCACCCCTTGTCATGATCACCCAGGGCGGCGTGGCCGAAAGAGTAACCCCCTGTCACGGCCCCCGGACGGGAGAAGGGGTGCTGTGGCAGGACCGTGACACTTGAAGCGTGGCCCGGTCCGCGGCTGCCTGCGGCGCTCTCTAGCGGGGTGTCCAGTCCGGCAGGGGTTCCGTTTGGGCCGTCCAGTGGGCCGGAGGGGCGCCTGCGGTGCTCGCCGCGATCACGCCGCCGACGATCGCGCAGGTCGTGTCGACGTCACCGCCGGCCTGGGCCGTCACCCAGAACGCCTCCTCGAAGTCGCCGAGGCTCCGCGCCGCCGACCACAGGGCGAAGGGGACGGTGTCGTGCGCGCTGGTCCGGCGTCCGTTGCCGAGGACCGCCGCGACGGTGCCCGCGTCCTTGTAGTCGAGCATGTCCCGGGCCCGCCGCAGCCCGGCGCCGACCGCGCTGCGCGGAACGAGCGCGACCACCCCGTCCAGCAGCGCCTCCGGAGCGGGCGGCCCGGCCGGTGAGGCGACGAGCGCCGCGGCCGCCGCGACGGCCATCGCGCCGACGACGGCCTCCCGGTGCTGGTGCGTGGTGTACGAGGAGATCTCCGCCTGGTGCGTGGCCTGCTCGGGGTCGTCCGCGTACCAGGCGCCGAGCGGTGCGATGCGCATCGAGGAGCCGTTGCCCCAGGAGCCCTGTCCGTTGAACAGGGAGGAGGCGAGCTCCCGCCAGTCGCCGCCCTCGCGGACCAGCCGCAGCATGCGGTTCACGGCCGGGCCGTATCCCCGGTCGAAGTCGTGGTGGTGCGCGAAGGACAGGGCCAGGGCGTCCTGGTCGACGCGGCCGTGCTCCTGGAGTACGGCCACGACGGAGCAGGCCATCTCCGTGTCGTCGGTCCACTGCCAGGGCCCGTCCGGCAGGGCGCGGTCCTTCAGGAGCGGGTAGTTGGCGGGCACGAAGAACTGGGAGCCCAGGGCGTCTCCCACGGACAGGCCGCGCAGGCTGGCCAGGGCGCGTTCGAGACGCTGGTCGGAAGCGGATTCGGTCATCGATTCCACTCTATCCGGAGATGCCGTAGGGCTCAGGAGTACGCCAGCGCACGAAGGGCCGGTCGAGCGTGTACCGCCCGTCCTCACCGAGCACCAGCGTCCGCGATTCCCCGTTCCCGGGGTTGGAAAGCGATTCGAATTCGGCCACGGTCCAGTGGAACCAGCGCATACAGAAGAGCCGCATGGTCAGACCGTGGGTGACCAGCAGGACGTTCGGCGGGTGGTCGGGGTCCTCGAAGCTCCGGTGCAGGCTCTCCAGGAAGGCGCCGACCCGGTCGTACACGTCCGCCCCCGACTCGCCCTGCGCGAAGCGGTAGAAGAAGTGCCCGTAGGCGTCCCGGTACGCCTTCTGCAGCCTGACGTCGTCGCGGTCCTGCCAGTTCCCCCAGTCCTGCTCGCGCAACCGGGGCTCCTCGCGGACCCGCACCCGTCCGGCGTCCAGGCCGAGTGCGGCGAACGTCTCGTGGGTGCGCCGGTAGGGAGAGACGTACACGCTGACCCGCTCCTCCCCGAACAGCCCGCGCAACCGCTCCCCCGCCTCGCGGGCCTGGCGCAACCCGGCGGGGGTGAGCCTCAGCGCGTGGTCGGGTTCGCGCTCGTACACGGTGTCGTCGGCGTTGCCCTCGGACTCACCGTGCCGGACAAGAACGATTCGTTGCGGTCGTGCCATACAACGACACTAGATCGAGTCATCGCCGTTCGAGCACCTGTCCGGAAATCGCCGGTGCATGTCGCGGCCGTACCCGTCGCCCGGGGGCGTCACACCGTCCAGGACGGTTCGAGTTGCACCACGTCGCCGTCGAGCGCCGCCACGTCGTCTTCCGTGCCCGCGCGCTGCGAGAGCCGGTCCACGCTGCCCGGACGGTACTTCCCGCGTTCCGCGCTGGACTGCCACATCGACAGGACCAGGAACTCGTGCCCGGGCGCCTCGCCGAACACCCCCCGCAGCATCCCCGGCGAACCCGCCATCGCCGGGTTCCACACCCGCTGCTGCATCAGCGCGAAGTGTTCGACGCGGTCCTCGTGGACCCGGCTGTGGGCCACCCTGAGCACGTCCGCGTCCGTGAAGCGGGGTTCGAATCCGGTCTTCACGTCGGAGCGGTACTCGAAGAGCTTGACCCGGAGGTCCTGGTACGTGCCGGACTGGGCCGCGGCCAGGGCGTCGTGGGCGCGCGCCATGAAGGAGTCGTAGAAGACCCGGTTCTCCCAGAAGGCGAAGACGTGCGCCACCTCCGGCCGGACGCGGCTCCAGCCGCCGCCCTGCCCCCTGAAGCCCGGCTCACCCAGCAGCCCCGCCCACTTCCGCTGCCCCTGTTCGAATCCCCGACGGTCCGACACACTGCAGCGAATCCACTTGACCAGCACTGCGCCATCGTACGGCTGTCGGACGTGGCGTGGGTCACGCTCCCGCGGAGTCCACCGGAACCGGCCGTCTCCCGCCCCATCATGGCCCGTTTCAGCCGCTCGACCGCAAGCCGGTTGGTTCCGGGGCGAGTTGCGGACATGATCGGGGGACGGAACCGGAGCGTCGTCCCCACGTACAGGAGGGAAGTCCGATGAGCACTCCGAACAAGGATCTCGACAAGGTCGAGGTGCGGGTCAAGTGGGATCCCAGCGACCGGGGCGAGGCCCCCAACGACCTCGACATCATCGCGGCGACCTACCCGGCGGACGAGCCGTACGGCAGTCCGGCGTACCTCGTGCACTTCGACAGCCGGGCGCCCGACGGCACGATCACGCTCGACCGGGACAGCAGGACGGGTCAGGGCCTCGGCTACGACGAGGTGATGACGCTGGAGCTGGACCGGCTGTCCGACGCCTACGCCCGGGTCGTCGTCGGCGTCGCCATCCAGCAGCGTGACGGCCGCAAGACGTTCGGCGCCATAGAGAACACCGCGGTCCAGGTCCGCGAGGGCTACACGACACTGGCGGAGGACGACTTCTCCGCGGTGGGCGGCGCCACCGCGGCCGTCGTGGCCGAATTCGTACGGGACGAATCGGGCGGCTGGCACTTCCACGGCGCCGTCCGGGGCTTCGACGGCGACCCCGAGGAGTTCGCCGCGGCGATGGGCGGCCGTGCCTTCGGCGCGTAGGCGCCGCGTGACAGCAGTGCGGGCAAGCCCTCCGGGGAGGACCTGCCCGCACTCACCGTTCAACGATCAGCTGCAGCCGCTGGTGGAGCCGCAGCCCTCGCAGATGTAGCAGGATCCGGCGCGCTGCATCTTCGTCCCGCAGGAGAAGCAGAGCGGGGCGTCCGCGCTGATGCCGAGCTGCATCTCGACCAGTTCGGCCGAGGTGTGCGCCGTCCTCGGCGCGGCCTTCTCGGTCTCCTGGACCGGGGCGACGGCCTTGAGCGTCTCCGTCCGCACCGGCGCGGTCTGGGCCAGGGTCTCGGCCTCCAGCTGCTCCTCCTCGAACGTCGGCTCGTAGGAGCCGGTGTCGAGGTGGCGCTGACGCTCCTCGGCGGAGTGGATGCCGAGGGCCGAGCGGGTCTCGAAGGGCAGGAAGTCGAGCGCCAGGCGGCGGAAGATGTAGTCCACGATCGACTGCGCCATCCGCACGTCCGGGTCGTCCGTCATGCCGGCCGGCTCGAAGCGCATGTTGGTGAACTTCGAGACGTACGTCTCCAGCGGGACGCCGTACTGCAGGCCGACCGAGACCGCGATGGAGAAGGCGTCCATCATGCCCGCGAGGGTCGAGCCCTGCTTGGACATCTTCAGGAAGACCTCGCCCAGGCCGTCGTCCGGGTAGGAGTTGGCCGTCATGTAGCCCTCGGCCCCGCCCACCGTGAACGAGGTGGTGATGCCGGGCCGGCCCTTGGGCAGACGCTTGCGGACCGGGCGGTACTCGACGACCTTCTCGACCGCGGTACGGATGGTGTCCTCGGCCTTGGCCGCGACGGCCTCCTTCTCCTTCTCCTTGGTCTTGGCGGAGAGGGGCTGGCCGACCTTGCAGTTGTCGCGGTAGATCGCGAGCGCCTTGACGCCCATCTTCCACGCCTCGAAGTAGACCTCCTCGACGTCCTCGACGGTGGCCGTCTCCGGCAGGTTCACCGTCTTGGAGAGCGCGCCGGAGATCCACGGCTGGATGGCCGCCATCATGCGCACGTGACCCATCGCGGAGATGGACCGCTCGCCCATCGCGCAGTCGAAGACCTCGTAGTGCTCGGCCTTCAGGCCCGGGGCGTCGATCACATTGCCGTGCTCGGCGATGTGGGCGACGATCGCCTCGATCTGCTCCTCCTGGTAGCCCAGGCGGCGCAGGGCCTGCGGGACGGTGCCGTTGACGATCTGCATCGAGCCGCCGCCGACCAGCTTCTTGAACTTGACCAGGGCGAGGTCGGGCTCCAGGCCGGTGGTGTCGCAGGACATCGCGAGACCGATGGTGCCGGTGGGCGCGATGACCGACGCCTGCGCGTTACGGAAACCGTTCTTCGCGCCGAGCCGGATCACGTCCTGCCACGCCTCGGTCGCGGCGGCCCAGATCGGGTTGTCCAGGTCGTCGGCGTGCACGGCCGCGGCGTTGGCGTCGGCGTGCTGCTTCATGACCCGCTGGTGCGGCTCGGCGTTGCGGGCGTAGCCGTCGTACGGGCCGACGACGGCGGCCAGCTCGGCGGAGCGCTTGTACGAGGTGCCGGTCATCAGCGAGGTGATGGCGCCGGCGAGCGCGCGGCCGCCGTCGCTGTCGTACGCGTGGCCGGTCGCCATCAGCAGGGCGCCGAGGTTGGCGTAACCGATGCCGAGCTGGCGGAAGGCGCGGGTGTTCTCGCCGATCTTCTCGGTCGGGAAGTCGGCGAAGCAGATGGAGATGTCCATCGCCGTGATGACCAGCTCGACCACCTTGGCGAAGCGCTCGGACTCGAAGGACTGGTTGCCCTTGCCGTCGTCCTTGAGGAACTTCATCAGGTTCAGCGAGGCGAGGTTGCACGAGGTGTTGTCCAGGTGCATGTACTCGCTGCACGGGTTCGAGCCGTTGATCCGGCCGGACTCGGGGCAGGTGTGCCAGTGGTTGATCGTGTCGTCGTACTGGATGCCCGGGTCGGCGCAGGCCCAGGCGGCCTCGGCCATCTTGCGGAAGAGGGACTTGGCCTCGACCTCTTCGATGACGTCGCCGGTCATCCGGGCGCGCAGCCCGAACTTGCCGCCGGACTCGACGGCCTTCATGAACTCGTCGTTCACGCGGACCGAGTTGTTGGCGTTCTGGTACTGGACGGACGTGATGTCGTCGCCGCCCAGGTCCATGTCGAAGCCCGCGTCGCGCAGGGCGCGGATCTTCTCCTCCTCCTTCACCTTGGTCTCGATGAAGTTCTCGATGTCGGGGTGGTCGACGTCGAGGATGACCATCTTCGCCGCACGGCGGGTGGCGCCACCGGACTTGATCGTTCCGGCGGAGGCGTCGGCGCCCCGCATGAAGGAGACGGGACCGGAGGCGTTGCCGCCGGAGGAGAGGAGTTCCTTGGAGGAACGGATGCGGGAGAGGTTCAGGCCGGCACCGGAGCCGCCCTTGAAGATCATGCCCTCTTCCTTGTACCAGTCGAGGATCGACTCCATGGAGTCGTCGACGGCCAGGATGAAGCAGGCGGAGACCTGCTGCGGCTGGGGCGTGCCGACGTTGAACCACACCGGGGAGTTGAAGCTGAAGATCTGGTGCAGGAGGGCGTACGCCAGCTCGTGCTCGAAGATCTCCGCGTCGGCGGGGGAGGCGAAGTACTGGTAGTCCTCGCCGGCCTTCCGGTACGTCTTGACGATCCGGTCGATCAGCTGCCGCAGACCGGTCTCGCGCTGCGGGGTGCCCACGGCGCCCCGGAAGTACTTGCTGGTGACGATGTTGACCGCGTTCACCGACCAGAAGTCGGGGAACTCGACGCCACGCTGCTCGAAGTTGATCGAGCCGTCGCGCCAGTTGGTCATGACGACGTCACGGCGCTCCCAGGACACCTCGTCGTACGGATGCACGCCGGGGGTGGTGTGGATGCGCTCGATACGCAGGCCCTGCTTGGACGCAGTCGACTTGGTCCCCTTGTTGCGGGAACCCCGTGCCGGGCCGCTCGCCGTCTCTGTCATGCCGCCTCCCATATGTGGGCAAAAACGCCCTGAAGTGCCGAGAACTTCCCCGGCACAGTGTGTGTCTGATGCTTCGGCCGCCGCATTCGTCATACGTCGCCCGGAGCAAGGTCCAGGTGCCGGCCCGCCCGATCCCCGGATCGGCGCGGCCGGCGGCTGCCGCTCAGTCGGCGGCGACGGCGGGGGCGGGGACCTCGAGGGTCTCGCCGCTCCCGCATGATTCCGCGCGGGGCCGCCGCTCACGGAGTTCCGTGATGGCGGCCTCGAAGTCTTCGAGGCTGTCGAACGCCCGGTAGACGGACGCGAAGCGCAGGTAGGCGACGAGGTCGAGTTCCTGCAGGGGGCCGAGGATGGCCAGGCCCACGTCGTGCGTGGTCAGCTCGGCGCTGCCGGTCGCGCGCACCGCCTCCTCGACCCGCTGGCCCAGCTTGGCGAGGGCGTCCTCGGTGACGGGCCGCCCCTGGCACGCCTTGCGCACACCCGAGATGACCTTGGTGCGGCTGAAGGGCTCGGTGACCCCGCTGCGCTTGACCACCATGAGTGAACACGTCTCCACCGTGGTGAAGCGGCGGGAGCAGTCGGGACACTGGCGGCGCCGGCGGATCGAGGTCCCGTCGTCGGTGGTGCGACTGTCGACGACCCGGCTGTCGGGGTGCCTGCAGAAGGGGCAGTGCATGGCTCCCAACCCTCCTTCACAGCACGACTGAATAGCCTCTTCAGGCCCGGTCGGGGGCCCTCGAAGCGGTCTCAAGCATAGGCGATGACCGCACCCCCGATCGACGGGGGACCACTACATTCGGGGCGGTCGGAACTATCCAACCACTAGATCTTGGGTCCGGCCGCGCATTCGGCCCTACGCGCGTGTCGCGCCGGAGGGCGGCCGGAAGGCAGCGTAAGGCCGACCAAGAGGGTACGGGAAGCGCCCGGACGGCGGACGACCGGGCGGCCCCTTCGCACGGTGCCCGCACGGGCCCCGCGGTACGGTCCAGGAGTCGGCCGCGACCGCCCGCCGAACCGACCGGCGATGCCCCCGGAAGCGCACCCCCGTCGCGCACCGTAGGCAGCCTCATACACCTGCCGGTGGAACCCCGACAGTCTTTTATTCGTTTTTCACTCGAACGTGTGTTTGGCGCAACCTTTCGAAAGCTACTACCGTTGTGCAGCCAGGGAGACCATTCGAGAGGGGCCGCCGACGTGACCACCACCGCAGACAGTGCCATCATCACTGCCCAGGACCGCTCCCAGAGCCGACTCGAGCCGGTGCATGCCATGAATGACTCAGTCACGAACACGGAGGGCCCGGAGTCCGGGCGCCCAGCGCGCTCGCTCCCCGGACGACCTCCCGGAATCCGGGCGGACAGCTCGGGGCTCACGGACCGGCAGCGGCGGGTGATCGAGGTCATCCGGGATTCCGTGCAGCGGCGTGGCTATCCGCCGTCGATGCGGGAGATCGGTCAGGCGGTGGGCCTCTCCAGCACCTCCTCCGTCGCCCATCAGCTGATGGCCCTGGAGCGCAAGGGCTTCCTGCGCCGCGACCCCCACCGCCCCCGGGCCTACGAGGTGCGCGGCTCGGACCAGCCGAGCACCCAGCCGACGGACACCACGGGCAAGCCCGCCGCCTCGTACGTGCCGCTGGTGGGCCGGATCGCCGCCGGTGGGCCGATCCTCGCCGAGGAGTCCGTCGAGGACGTCTTCCCGCTCCCCCGCCAGCTGGTGGGCGACGGCGAGCTCTTCGTCCTCAAGGTCGTCGGTGACTCGATGATCGAGGCGGCGATCTGTGACGGCGACTGGGTCACCGTCCGCCGCCAGCCCGTCGCCGAGAACGGCGACATCGTGGCCGCCATGCTGGACGGCGAGGCCACGGTGAAGCGCTTCAAGCGCGAGGACGGCCACGTCTGGCTGCTCCCGCACAACGCCGCGTACCAGCCGATCCCCGGCGACGAGGCGACGATCCTCGGCAAGGTGGTCGCCGTGCTGCGCAGGGTCTGAGACCCGCACCCCACGCTCTCTGGGAGAAGGGCCCCGGGACCGGCTTCGCGCCGGCCCCGGGGCCCTTCTCGTGTACGACCCCCGAGGGGCTACCGCCCGTCCGCCTTGGCCGCCGCGTCGATCGCGGCCAGGGAGCGGCGGGCCTGGTTGCGGTCGGTGGTGTACCAGAAATCGGGGAGCGAGGCCCGCAGATAGCTGCCGTAGCGTGCGTTGGCCAGGCGCGGGTCGAGCACCGCGACGACCCCCTTGTCGCCCGTGGCCCGGACGAGACGGCCGGCGCCCTGAGCCATCAGCAGCGCGGCATGCGTGGCCGCCACCGCCATGAAGCCGTTGCCCCCGGCCTCCTCGACCGCCTTCTGGCGCGCGCTCATCAGGGGGTCGTCGGGCCGGGGGAACGGAATGCGGTCCATGACCACCAGCTGGCAGCTCGCTCCCGGGACGTCCACGCCCTGCCACAGCGACAGGGTGCCGAAGAGACAGGTCTCCGGGTCGGCGGCGAAGTTCTTGATCAGCTCGCCCAGGGTCTCCTCGCCCTGGAGCAGGATCGGCTTGTCCAGCCGGTCGCGCAGCTCCTCGGCCGCCGCCTTGGCCGCCCGCATGGAGGAGAACAGCCCCAGCGTGCGCCCGCCGGCCGCCTCGATGAGCTCGGACAGCTCGTCCAGCATGTCCGTGCGGGAGCCCTCGCGGCCCGGGGTCGCCAGGTGCCGCGCGACATACAGGATGCCCTGCTTCGGATAGTCGAACGGGGAGCCGACGTCCAGGCCCTTCCACTGCGGGACGTCCTCGCCCGCCGTGCCCTCCGGGGCGAGCCCCAGGGAGGCCCCCACCCCGTTGAAGTCGCCGCCCAGCTTGAGCGTGGCGGAGGTGAGCACGACGGAGCGCTCGGCAAACAGCTTTTCGCGCAGCAGCCCGGAGACGGAGAGCGGGGCCACCCGCACCGAGGCGCCGAACCGGTCGTGGCGCTCGTACCAGACGACGTCGTACTCGGAGCCCTGCGTGATGCGCTCGGCTACGGCGTGGACGGACTCCACCGAGGCCAGCGCCTGCTTGCGGACCGCGTCCTCGTCCTGGACGGACTTGTCGCGCGTGGCGCCGATCGCGGAGATCACCGTACGCGCGGCGTCCCGCAGGGCCATCAACGCGTACCCCAGGTCCTCCGGCACCTCCTCCAGGCGGCCGGGGAGCGCCAGCTCCATGACCCGCTCGAAGCCCTCGGAGGCCGTCTGCAGCGCGTCGGCCGCCTTCTCGTTCACCAGCTTCGCGGCGCGGCGCACCGCGCGGTTGACCTGGCCGGGGGTGAGCTCGCCGGTGGCCACGCCGGTGACCCGGGAGACCAGCTCGTGGGCCTCGTCCACGATCAGCACCTCGTGCTGCGGGAGCACCGGGGCGCCCTCGATGGCGTCGATCGCCAGGAGCGCGTGGTTGGTGACCACCACATCGGCAAGCTTGGCCCGCTCCCTGGCCTGCTCGGCGAAGCACTCCGCGCCGTACGCGCATTTGCTCGCGCCCAGGCACTCCCGTGAGGAGACCGAGATCTGCGCCCAGGCCCGGTCCGAGACGCCGGGCGTGAGGTCGTCCCGGTCGCCCGTCTCGGTCTCGTCGGCCCAGTCGCGCATGCGCAGCAGGTCCTGGCCGAGCTTGCTGGAGGGGGCCGCCGCCTCGAACTGGTCGAACAGCCCCTCCTCCTCGTCCTGCGGCACGCCCTCGTGGAGCCGGTGCAGGCAGAGGTAGTTCGACCGGCCCTTGAGCATCGCGAACTGGGGACGGCGGCGCAGCAGCGGATGCAGCGCGTCGACCGTACGCGGCAGATCGCGCTCCACGAGCTGGCGCTGGAGGGCCAGCGTCGCCGTCGCCACGACGACGCGCTCGCCGTGCGCCAGGGCCGGCACCAGGTAGCCGAGCGACTTGCCCGTCCCCGTGCCGGCCTGGACGAGCAGGTGGGATTGGTCGTCTACGGCCTCGGCGACGGCGGCGGCCATGGCGGCCTGGCCGGGCCTCTCCGTACCGCCGACGGCGGTCACGGCGGCGTGCAGGAGCTCGGGGAGGGATGGCTTCGTCATAGCCCGGCCAGCCTACGGGGCGCCGCTGACATCGGCGGGCACTCCCGGCCTCACTCGGAGAGGTGGAGCGGGTTGGCGACACTGCCGTGGACCGCCGCGTGCGGGCGGACGGGCCGGTCGCGGTAGCCGTCGAGATGCAGGCGGTTCCGGTTCAGACAGAGGCGGTCGATGCGCGGGGTCAGCATGTCGAACATCTCGAACCGCTCCTTCAGCTCCGGGAAGCGGGCGTGGTAGCGCAGGATCTCCGCCCGGACGAGTGACCAGAATTCGCCCTCGGGGACGCCCAGCTGTTCCTCGCAGAGCGGGGAGAGGAATCTGAAGACCCCGGTGAACAGACCGGAGTGGATGAACTGGGTGAGGAACTCCGGTTCCTCGGTCAGCAGGACGCTGCGGACGTCCGCCGGCATGGTGTCGTGCTCGGGCAGCGGCTGCGCGCTCACGTTGACGTCGTCCACGAAGTCCTTGATCGCGAGGCGCACGGGCACGTCCTGCCCGTCGAAGACGACGATCGCGTTCTCGCCGTGCGGGGAGAAGACGGTGCCGTAGCGGTAGAGGAAGTGCAGCAGGGGCGGCAGCAGGGCGGCGAAGAGGCGGGTCAGCCAGACGGCGGGAGCGAGCCCGGAGCGGGCGACCAGCTCGGCGGTGAAGGCGCGTCCCTCGGGGTCGGTGTGGAGGAGGGAGGCGAGGGTCCGGGCCCGCTCCCCCGGTGCCAGGCGCGGCGGCAGCGGCTCGCGCCAGATCGCCCCGAGGATCTCCTTGAACTGGTACGGCGCCTCGGGGAGGTGGTCGTACAGCGGGTGCTCGACGGTGACCGAGGCGACCTCGCCGAGGAGGATCACGCCGCAGGTGTCGCGCAGGAACGGATCGTTGTCGCGCAGCCCCAGCACCCAGCCGGTGACGGCGGGCGCGGCGACGGTGCGCTCGGTGGGCAGCCCGCGCCAGACCAGGGTGTTGAGGACCGACAGCGGCAGCTTGACCGTGTGCCGGTCCGGCCGCGCGAGGTTGGCGAAGGTGCGGATGGACTGCTGGGGCAGCCGGACGTCCGGGTCGGCGGGCAGGGGCACGATGTCTCCGGCGGCGATGGCCGGGGCGAAGAGGGGCACGATCCACTCGTCCCACTGCCAGGGGTGGACCGGCAGGTAGTGATAGCCGTCCGGGTCCAGGCCGCGTGCGCGCAGGCTGTCGGCGAAGGACGCGCGGACGGCCGGGTCGAGCTCCTGCGTGTAGAGCCTGTCCGGGGTGGCGAGGGCGGGCACGCCCCGGTACTCGGCGATCCCGTGGGAGACGGCGATCCAGGGCAGCCGGACGGGCTCGCGGGCCTCCGGCGAGTAGCGGGCGGCGTCGGTGGCGGAGAAGCCGAGCCGGCCCTTGTTGGCGACGATCCAGGGGTGGCCGGTCTGGTGGCCCTCCAGCTCCGCGTAGCCGAGACCGGCGAGCTCGGCGGCGGTGAGCGCGGTGTGGTCGAGGCGGGCGTCCGCGGCGAGTGTGGTCGTCAGCTCGCGGAGGAGGTGGCCGAGCGTGGCACCGTCGAGGCCGAGGAGGCGGCGGGCCCGGGTCACGAAGAGGAGCGGGTCGCGGAACGGGGCGCTGCCCGCCGCGGGGTCGGGGCCCGCCGCGCGGATCGATCCGGGGTCGACGCGCCAGCTCCCGTACACGCCGCGCCGGGCGGAGAAGGAGAGGCTGCCGCCGTCGTCCAGGGGGAGGGTGTACGTGCTGCCGCCGGCGGTTCGCGGAGCCGGCTCGATGACTTCCTCGTAGGCGAATTCACCGAGCATCTTCGCGAGCATCCGGGAGGCGGCCCGGTCCCAGGCGTCCCGGTTGAGCTCCGGGGTGGTGAGCAGTGCGGGCGGCTCCGTTGCGTCGTGATGCGCGGGGTATGTGGGCACGGGGACTCCTCGGGTGGGAACCGATGGGGTTCGAGCGGTGCGGACGGGTCGGGAATGCGTTCATGGCCGGGTGCGGTGGGCTCGGTCGCGGACCATCAGCGCGGCCCGCTTCTCCGGGAGTTCGATCTCGGCGGAGAGGCGGAATCCGGCGCTCAGGAACGCGGAGACGGACGGGGCGTTGCGGACGTCGGGCTCGGCGACGATCCGCGTGCAGAGGGGGGCGTGGTCGAGCACGAGGCCGGCCACGGCGCGCAGCAGCGTGGTGCCGGCGCCCCGACCCCGGTGGCGGCCCTCACCGATGAGGAGGTGGACGCCCATGTCGTACGGCCGCGCCGGGTAGTGGCGGGCGAGCGGGTCCAGGTCGGCGCGGTACAGCTCCCAGTAGCTCATGGGCGTGCCCGACAGCACCCCGATGCACGGGGTGCTGTGGCTGTCTTCGGCCAGCTGGGGGGCGAGGTGCCGGGCGGTGACGCCCTCGCCACCGGCCAGCTCCCAGAAGGCGGCGACGACGGGGTCGTTCATCCACCGGGTGAGGGTCGGAAGATCGCGCTCCGGGCGGACCGGGACGAGCTGGAACTCTCCGGCCGGTGTGGGGACGGGGGCCCATTCCGGCCGGAGGACGGGACCGGCGGGCGCGTCGGGGGGAGGCACGGACGGTGCTCCTCTCTCAGCTCTCGGCGATGATCTCGGCGATCGGCTTCCGGTCCCGGCGCGCGGTCCGGCCCTCAGCCGTGCAGGGGGTTGGTGATGGTGACGTAGACGGACTGGGTGTCGACGGGGCCGACGAGTTCGTCGAGTCCGTGCAGGCGGGTCAGCATGTTGGCCTTGCAGCGCAGGCGCGGGTTTTCGAGCAGGTGGGCGGGGAGCGGTGAGCCCAGTGCGTACGCCGACTTCAGGAAGCGCCGGAAGGCGTCGACGAGCATCTGCTCGTCGGCGAGTCCCTGGGAGCCGAACGCCCCGATCAGTCCGAATACGTTGTTGATGCCGAGGTAGTAGGCGAAGCGTTCGTCGGTGACGGCGTCGGAGACGAAGGTGTCGCTGACCGATCCGATGCCGGGGAGCCTGTGGTCGAGCGCGGTGCGGTGCGATTCCCGGAAGTAGTAGCCCTGATTGTCACGGTAACGGCCGCCGGTGGGCCAGCCGTTCGCGTCCAGCAGGACGAGGGTGTTCTGCTGGTGGGCTTCGAGCGCGACCCCGGCGTGGGCGTCGAGCCACAGCACCGGGTGGACGACGCGCTCCAGGTAGCGCAGGAACCACTCGGCGGCCACCGCGGTCGTCGTCCGTCCGGTGGCCGCGGCGAGGCGGTGGACCACGTCGGCGAGGCGTGAGTGCGGCCCCGTCCGGCCCGGCCAGGGGCGGGGAGCGGTGAGCCCGGCGATGCAGACGGCGTCGTCGTTCCGGCTGAAGGGATTGTGCCGGAGCATGACGTCGAGGCCCTGCACGGGCGCGCCGTCCGGGGTGTCGACGGCGAGCCAGGCGGGGTCGCGCACGATGTCGAAGCCGGGGTGCGCCGCGCGCCACTCGCGGGCGAGTCCGGTACGGAGCAGCCGGTGCACCTCGACGCCGCGGTGGAGCTCCTTGCGGAGGTTCTCCCGGCGGGAGTTGGTGATCCGGACGCCGAGGGAGAGCTTCAGCATCAGGTCGGTCCCCGGACGGTGCACGGTGCGGACCGACGAGGTGGGGTGCCATGGGGCACCGTACGGGCCGAGGTCGTGCAGGAGTCCGGCGTCGAGCAGGGCGGCGACCTCCGGCCGGCTCCGCAGCTCGCGGGCCTGCCAGGGGTGGAGGGGAAGGGGCGCGGTGTGCGCGGGGAAGGCCAGGCCGGGGGCGTGCCGGGCGACGAGGTCGGCGGCGGGCACGGGGCGGCCCTGGTCGGTCCACGCGGAGTCGGTGGCCAGCACGGAGCGGTCGGCGGCCATCCAGTGGAGCGGGAAGGAGCCGTGGAGTTCGGGTGAGTAGCGGCGCGCCTCGGCGTCGGTGAGCCCCTCCCTGCTCTTGGGCGACGGGTGCAGGGGGTGGCCGAGGAGGAGGGACTGTTCCGCGGTGAGGAAGAGGTCGGCCTCGTCGGGCGCGGCGGGGCGGCGGCGGCGCTCCTCGATGAACGAGGCGGTGCGCCGTACCGAATCGGCGACCCGGCCGGCCATGTCGGCGCCGTCGTGGTGTCCGGCCTCCCGGCCGAGCAGGGCGGCCACGGTGACGGCGTCGGCGGTGGGCGCGGCGGCGGGTGCCCCCTCCAGGACGGGGGGCCCGAAGCGGTGCCAGCCCGTGGCGGACCAGTGGCGGACGGGGACGAGCAGGGCGGTGCCGCTCGCGGGGAGCGGGACGCGCAGGGTGTCCCCGGCCGGTCGGGGCAGGTCGTTCTCGCGGACCCAGCAGCGCAGCAGGTTCTCGACGCCGGCCGTGTCGGCGGCGCGGAGCGGGTCGGGATGGCCGAGCGGGTCGGCGTCCGGGGCGGCTGCCGTCCGGTCCTGTCGGCGTACGGCGGTGCGAGGCGGGGAGGCGGGCCGCGAGGCACGCCACAGGTCGTGCGGGGTCTCTTTCTGGCGCGGCACGGTCGTCGCCTCGACGGCGACCCCGCCGGGGCCGTCCGACTCGGGGGTGTGGCTGGGGGGAGGGCCGTCGGCCTCGGGCGCGGGGGTGGGGTTCACGGCGGTCTTCCTGTGCTGGTGTCCGTGGTCAGCGGAGCGATCCGGTCGGCAGGCGGCGGTGCGGTGAGCGCTCCGCCGCTGCCAGGGCGTCGGCGAGGCGGTCGACCACCGCTGTCGCCTGTTCGTCGGTGAGCGTGAGGGGCGGCAGGAGGCGTACGACGGTGGAGTACCGGCCGCCGAGTTCGACGATGAGCCCGCGGCTCAGGCACTCCTGCTGGACGGCCGCGGCGAGGACCGGGTCCGGCGGCGGTTCGGTGCCGGTGCCCTGCGGGCGGGCTTCGGGGTCCACGATCTCGACCCCGATCATCAGGCCCCTCCCCCGGACGTCGCCGACGCACGGGTGGTCCGCGGCGAGCGACTTGAGGCTCGTCAGCATGCGGGCGCCGAGGACCCCGGCCCGTTCGGCGAGGCCGTTCTCGCGGACGTACGCGAGGGTGGCCGTGCCGGCCGCCATGGCGAGCTGGTTGCCGCGGAAGGTGCCGGCGTGGGCGCCGGGCTGCCAGGTGTCGAGCTCCGAGCGGTAGACGATCACGGCGAGCGGGAGGGAGCCGCCGATGGCCTTGGAGAGCACCATGACGTCGGGCACGATGCCGCTGTGCCCGACGGCCCAGAAGGCGCCGGTCCGGCCGACGCCGGTCTGGACCTCGTCGGCGATCAGCGGGATGGACCTGGTCTCGGTGATCTCGCGCATCCGGCGCATCCAGCCGTCGGGCGCGGGGTTGACCCCGCCTTCGCCCTGGACCGGTTCGAGGATCATCCCGGCGGGGGCGGGCGTCCCGCTCTTGGGGTCGTCCAGCAGGCTCTCGGTCCAGTGGGCGGCGGTCCGCGCACCGGCCTCGCCGCCGATGCCGAAGGGGCAGCGGTAGTCCTGCGGGAAGGGCAGCCTGGTCACCCGTACGTCCTCGGCGCCGCCGGAAGCCGCGAGGGCGCCCGCCGTCATGCCGTGGTAGGCGCCGGTGAAGGCCAGCAGGCCGCTGCGGCCGGTGGCGGCGCGGACGAGCTTGAAGGCCGCCTCGACCGCGTCCGTACCGGCGGGACCGCAGAACTGGACCCGGGCGTTGTCCGCGAATTCCCGCGGAAGGGTGCTGAACAGCTCCGTAACGAACGCGTCCTTGACCGGCGTGGCCAGGTCGAGGACGTGCAGCGGGGCACCCGAGTCCAGGACCTTCTTGATCGCCTCCAGGACGACGGGGTGGTTGTGGCCGAGGGCCAGCGTCCCGGCCCCGGACAGGCAGTCGAGATACCGCCGCCCGTCCGCGCCCTCGATGGTCAGCCCCCGGGCCCGCACCGGCACGATCGGCAGCGATCTGGCGTACGTGCGGGCGGCCGATTCACGCAGCGACTGACGGCGCAGGATGCCTTCGTGGGCCGCCAGGGGTGGCGCCGGAGCTGGTTCGGTCACGGCCACGGCTCTTGATCCTCCCGCTGTAACAGTTGCGTTGCACGTCAGTACGATTTCGCAAGGACGGCCTGCGAGGGTGAACGCTGTCTCCGTGCCCCCCACGCGTACCAACGACCGAGGGGGCAAAGGATCACGGCCGAATCCGAAGATCCTTGCGGAGCGCAACCCTGCCGCGCACCGCCGACAGCGGCACCGGCATAGTGGGGGCCGCGCCGGGCTCGGGCACGTCCCGAAGACCGCGCTGCTCCCTGCCCGTTCGGCGGGCCGTGCGGCGCGCCGGACACAAGTGCAGTACGGAAGCTTTGAGTTACGAAGTCCCAGGGGGATCAGCAGATGCGTCTCGTTCGACCAGGAACCACCGCACGTCGCGGCAGGAGTGCGCGCCGCGCCTCCTCCCCCGTGCTCGTCACCGCCGCGTTCACCGCCGTCCTCGCGCTGACGGCCACCGCCTGCGGGCCGACCGAGGACGACGCGAACTCCGAGCCGAGCAGCAGCAGCTCGGCCGGTGCGACGTCGGACGGCAAGATCGCCATCCCGGACGATCTGAAGGACCGGCTCAAGGAACACGGGATCGACATCGACAAGTGGAAGAACGGCGAGTGGAAGAACTGGGACAAGGACAAGTGGCTGCGTGAGGCCAAGGACTACATCAATCCGATCATCGCGGGCCTCTGGGACCCCGACCGCATGCAGGACGCCGACAAGCCGCCCGAGAAGCCGGTCGACAACGACATCTCGGGCGACGAGGGCGTGACGGACCCGACGCCCGCACCGGTCCGCGCCGTGGGCGTGCAGACGCAGTACCACGACAACGCGCCGGAGTCGGGCAAGCTGTTCTTCGACGGCCCCGAGGGGTCGATGGTCTGCTCGGCGACCGTGGTGAAGGACCCGGCCCACCCCGGCAAGTCCAACATGGTGTGGACCGCCGGCCACTGTGTGCACGCGGGCAAGAAGGGCGGCTGGTACCGCAACATCGCCTTCGTTCCCTCGTACAACAACAGCGGGCTGTCGACGGCCGAGCTGCGGAACAACCCGCCGAAGGAGAAGGTCGCGCCCTACGGCATCTGGTGGGGCACCTGGGCACAGACCTCCCAGCAGTGGATCGACCAGGGTGCCTCGGTCGGCGGCCTCGGCGCCCCGTACGACTTCGCCGTGCTGCACGTCACGCCCGAGGAGGGCTCCGGCGGCAAGTCCCTGGAAGAGACGGTCGGTTCCGCCCTGCCGGTCGAGTTCAACGCCCCGGCGGTGCCCGAGATCGCCGACATGACGGCCACCGGCTTCCCGGCCGCTGCGCCGTACGACGGTCAGAAGATGTTCCAGTGCAAGGACAAGCCGGGCCGTCTGTCGCTCGCGCAGGACGACCCGACGATGTACCGCATCGGCTGCTCGATGACCGGCGGTTCGTCCGGCGGCGGCTGGGTCGCCAAGGGCCAGGACGGCAAGCCCGCGCTGGTCTCGAACACCTCCATCGGCCCGGTGACGGCGGGCTGGCTCGCCGGACCGCGCCTCGGCAAGGAGGCCAAGGGCGTCTACGACGCGGTCAGCGACAAGTACGCGGACAAGTAACAGGCAGGACCGCCCGCACGGGCGCCTACGACGGAAGCCCAGGGGCCTCCGGAGCGGCAGAGTCCGCTCCGGAGGCCCCTGGCACACGGACAGCAAATGTGCAGATTTCAGGGGGAGTTCTTTTCATGCGATCCATACGTCCGCTGCTCGCCACGACCGGTCTGGTCGCCGCGCTCGCGCTGACGGCCACGGCCTGCGGCCCCACCGAGGACGAAGGCGCCGACAAGCCGGCCGCCACCGCCTCGGCCTCCGGCGGTGGAGAGAAGGGCGGCGGCCTGCCCGCCGGGCTCGCCGACAAGCTCAAGCAGCACGGGATCGATCCGGACAAGTGGCGCGACGGCGAGTGGAAGAACTGGGACAAGGACAAGTGGCTGCGTGAGGCCAAGGACTTCGTCAACCCGGTCATCGAGGGGCTGTGGAAGCCGGACCGGATGAAGTCGGCGAAGGACCCGGCCAAGACCATGTCCGCCGGTGACGTCTCCGGCGACCAGGGCGTCACCGACCCGGAGCCCAGGCCGGTCACCGCCGAGCGCGAGAAGACGCCGTACCACAACTACGCGGCCCCGGTCGGAAAGGTCTTCTTCGACTCCCCCAAGGGCCACATGGTCTGCTCGGGCACGGTCGTCAAGGACCCGAAGAATCCCGGGAAGTCCAACCTGGTGTGGACCGCCGGCCACTGCGTCCACGCCGGAGCGGCGGGCGGCTGGTACCGGAACATCGTCTTCGTGCCCGCGTACAACGACCAGGGCAAGAGCGCCGCGGCGCTGGAGAACGCGCAGCCGCAGGAGATCGCTCCGTACGGCGCCTACTGGGCCGACTGGGCCAGCACCTCCGGCGAGTGGATCAAGGACGGCGGCCCGACCGGCGGCGGGGGCGCCCCGTACGACTACGCGGTGCTGCACGTGAAGCCGGAACACGGAACCAAGTCCCTCGAGGAGACGGTGGGCAACGCCCTTCCGGTGAACTTCGACGCGCCGGAGGTCTCGCAGATCGGCGCGATGGGCGCCTGGGGCTACCCGGCGGCCCCGCCGTACGACGGTCTGATCATGCACAAGTGCATCGCCCGTCCGGGCCGGCTCTCGATCAGCCCGGCCACGCCCACGATGTATCGCATCGGCTGCTCCATGACCGGAGGTTCGTCCGGCGGCGGATGGTTCAGCGAGGGCAGTGACGGAAAGCTGGCACTGGTCTCCAACACGTCCATCGGCCCGGTCACGTCGGGCTGGCTGGCCGGACCGCACCTCGGCGAGGGTGCCGAGCAGATCTTCACGATGATGAGCGAGAAGTACGGCGCCCAGTAGCGGCACCACCCGTACGACGGCCAAAAGGCCCGTCCCCTCGCGAGGGGACGGGCCTTCCGGTTGTCCGGTGCGGTGCGGCTCAGTGCACCGCGGGGATGAACGAGGCGAGCTCCGCGGCCAGCTCCTCGTTGACCCGCGCCTTGATCAGCGTGCCCTCCGAGGTGTGCTCCTCGGAGACCACTTCGCCCTCGGCGTGCACCCGCGAGACGAGTCCGCCCTGGGTGTACGGCACGAGTGCCTCGACCGCGACCGACGGACGGGGCAGCTCGCTGTCGATCAGCGCGAGCAGTTCGTCGATGCCGGCTCCGGTGCGGGCGGAGACCGCGATGGCGTGCTTCTCGTTGCGCAGGAGGCGCTGGAGGACCAGCGGGTCCGCCGCGTCCGCCTTGTTGATCACGACGATCTCGGGCACGTCCGTCGCGCCGACCTCGCGGATCACCTCGCGCACCGCGGCGAGCTGCTCCTCCGGCACCGGGTGCGCGCCGTCCACCACGTGCAGGATGAGATCGGAGTCGCCGACCTCCTCCATGGTGGAGCGGAACGCCTCGACCAGGTGGTGCGGCAGGTGCCGTACGAACCCGACGGTGTCGGCGAGCGTGTAGACCCGGCCGCTCGGGGTCTCGGCCCGGCGCACGGTCGGGTCGAGGGTGGCGAACAGGGCGTTCTCCACCAGCACTCCCGCCCCGGTCAGGCGGTTGAGCAGCGAGGACTTCCCGGCGTTGGTGTAGCCGGCGATGGCGACCGAGGGAACCTTGTTGCGCCGACGTTCCTGGCGCTTGAGGTCGCGGCCGGTCTTCATCTCCGCGATCTCCCGGCGCATCTTCGCCATCTTCTCGCGGATACGGCGCCGGTCCGTCTCGATCTTGGTCTCACCGGGACCACGGGTGGCCATGCCGCCACCGCCGCTGGTACCGCCACCGCCCATCTGACGGGACAGCGACTGACCCCAGCCCCGGAGCCTGGGCAGCATGTACTGCATCTGCGCCAGGGAGACCTGCGCCTTGCCCTCGCGGGACTTGGCGTGCTGGGCGAAGATGTCGAGGATCAGGGCGGTCCGGTCGACCACCTTGACCTTGACGACGTCCTCGAGGTGGATCAGCTGGCCCGGGGACAGCTCACCGTCACAGACGACGGTGTCGGCTCCGGTCTCCACGACGAGGTCACGCAGTTCGAGCGCCTTGCCGGAACCGATGTACGTGGCCGGGTCGGGCTTGTCACGGCGCTGGAAGACGGCGTCGAGCACCAAGGCGCCCGCCGTCTCGGCGAGGGCCGCCAGCTCGGCCAGCGAATTCTCCGCGTCCTGCACCGTGCCCGAGGTCCAGACGCCGACGAGCACCACGCGCTCCAGACGCAGCTGTCGGTACTCGACCTCGGTGACGTCCTCGAGCTCGGTGGAGAGGCCGGCCACGCGACGCAGCGCGGCACGCTCCGAGCGGTCCAGCTGGTCGCCGTCCCGCTCCCCGTCGATCTCGAAGCTCCAGGCGACGTCCTCTTCCATCAGGGCGTCGGCCCGCAGGCCCTCGGTGAGGCTCTCGGTCGCGTTCTCCGTGGCACTCTGCGCGTTGCGCGCGTCCTGGGGAAGGGAAGAAGAGGAGGTCATTGGATCCTTACGTCGATAGAAGTGGTTGCATCAGTCACAACGCGTGACCTGTGCGGAAGATTCCCGAGGGGGAAATCCTCCGCGCCGGCCGTCTCGGCGACCCGTCGATAGTGGCACGCCCGCCGCGGGGCGTCACGCGGGTTTACGAGGCGGGCGGCGCGGTGCTCCGCCAGTCCGGGTGCCCCGGCATGGGCGGTGTCCTCGTCCCGTACAGCCAGCCGTCGAAGAAGTCGGTCAGGTCGCGACCCGACACCCGCGAGGCGAGCCGGACGAAGTCCTCCGTGGCAGCGTTGGAGTCGCGGTGCCTGTGGACCCAGAGCCGTTCCAGCCGGTCGAAGGCGTCGTGCCCGATCTCCTGGCGCAGCGCGTACAGGACGAGGGCGCTGCCGTCGTAGACGACGGGCCGGAACAGGCTGATCTTCTGGCCTGGCTTCGGTGCGGCGGGCCGGGCGGGCGGTCCTCCGGCGGCGCGCCAGGCGTCCGACCGGATGTAGGCGTTCCGCATGCGTGCCTCCAGCGGCGCGTCCATGTGGTCCTCGGTGTACCGCGCCTCGTACCAGCTGGCGTGCCCCTCGTTCAGCCAGAGGTCGGACCAGGACCGCGGGGAGACGCTGTCGCCGAACCACTGGTGGGCCAGTTCGTGGACCATGACCGACTCGACGTACCAGGCGGGAAAGCGCGTGTCGGTGAACAGGCGCTTCTCGAAGAGGGAGAGGGTCTGGGTCTCCAGCTCGAATCCGGTCTCGGTGTCGGCGACGAGGATTCCGTAGTTCTCGAACGGGTACGGGCCGACCTGCCGCTCCATCCACTCCAGCTGGGCCGGGGTCCTCTTCAGGTACTTCTCCACCCGGTCACGGTCGGCCGTCGGTACGACGTCGCGCACCGGCAGTCCGTGCGGTCCGGTCCGCCGCACGACGGTGTTGCCGCCGATGCTGACCTGGGCCAGTTCGGTCGCCATGGGGTGCTCGGTGCGGTAGGTCCAAGTGGTGTTGCCGCCGTCGCGGCTGCGGCCGGCGGGCAGGCCGTTGGCGACGACGGTCAGGTCGTTCGGCGCGGTGACGCGGAAGGTGAAGTACGCCTTGTCCGCGGGGTGGTCGTTGCCCGGGAAGACCCGGTGTCCCGCGTCCGCCTGGTTGGCCATGGCGAGTCCGTCGGCGGTGCGCACCCAGCCGCCGCTGTCCTGTTCGCCGGTGGGGTCGCTGGTGTGGCGGACGGTGATGCGCAGGGGCACGCCGGCCGGGATGCGGCCCGCCGGCCGTACCACCAGGTCCTCGCCGGCGGTCTCGAAGCCGGCGCGCAGTCCGTTGACGGCGACGGAGCGCACGGTGCCCCGGGTGAAGTCGAGGTTGATCCGGTCCAGCGGCTCGGTCGTGCGTGCCTCGATGGTGGTGACGGCGTCCAGCGGCTGGTCGTTGCGGCCCTTGTAGGTGAGGCCGATGTCGTACGCGAGCACGTCGTACCCGGGGTTGCCGAGGTGCGGGAAGAGCGGGTCACCGATGCCGAGGGGCACCGGGTCGGCGGGCAGGGCGGCGGCGACGAGGGCGGCCGAAGCGGCGGCCAGCACGGCGGCCCGCGAGCGGCGGGAGAGGAACGGCATGCACTACGGCTATCAGCGCCGCCCCGCCGGACGGGCGCGGCGCGCGCCGTGCCACCCGAACGAGAACGCGGTTGACGGCCCGCCGCGTCAGAGCGCCCCGGCCGGATGCTGGGCGCGGCTCACGTCGTACACGCCGGGCACTTCGCGCATCGCCCGCATCAGCGCGGGCAGCCCGGCGGCGTCCGGAAGCCGCAGCGTGTAGGTGTGCCGCACGCGCTGTTCGCTCGGGGGCTCGACGGTGGCGGAGATCACCGCGGCGTCGGCTCCCGCGATCGCCTCCGTGAGGTCGGCGAGCAGTCGGGGGCGGCCGAACGATTCAGCGATCAGCGTCACCCGGCACGCCTGCTCGTCGCCCCAGCTCACCGCCACCGGTGTCCGCCCGGCCGCCTCCATGCGGGCCACGGCGGGGCACTCCAGCCGGTGCACGGTGACGGCGGCGCCGCCGCGTACGGGGATGCCGGTGACCTCGTCGGGGGGCACGGGCGTGCAGCAGCCGGCGAGCCGTACCGCGGCGTCCGGCCGCTCGGCCACCGCGGTCGCGGTGCGGGCGCGGGCGGTCCGGGGCACCGGGGGCGGCACCGGCTGCGGGCCGGGGTCGGCCGGCCCGCCGGGCTGCCCGGTCTCCGCCGGCTGCGGGTGGGCGTCGAGCCAGCCGGTGATGGCGATGCGGGCGGCGGGTGTGCGCGCGTGGTCGATCCAGTCCGGCGAGGGGCCGGACGCGGCGTCCTCGGCCAGCAGCGGCTGCACGGTGTCGCCGTCCTTGAGCACGGTGCTCAGCGTGGCCAGCCGGCCGTTCACCCGGGCCCCGATACAGGCGTGGGCGGCGTCGCCGTGCTGGGCGTAGGCCGCGTCGACGCAGGTGGCTCCGGCGGGCAGGCCGAGCGTGCCGCCGTCCGTGCGGAAGACGGTGATCTCGCGGTCCTGGGCGAGGTCGGCGCGCAGGGTGGTCCAGAAGGTGTCGGGGTCGGGCGCGGACTGCTGCCACTGGAGGAGGCGGGACAGCCAGCCGGGGCGGGTGGGGTCGGCGCGTTCGCCGTCGGCCGGTTCGGCGGTCTGGGAGGCGCCCTCGGAGGCGTACGGATTGCCGAGGGCGACGACGCCGGCCTCGGCGACCTTGTGCATGCGGTGGGTGCGGATGAGGACTTCGGCCACTTCGCCGTCCGGTCCTGCCACCGCGGTGTGCAGTGACTGGTACAGGTTGAACTTGGGGGCGGCGATGAAGTCCTTGAACTCGGAGATCACCGGGGTGAAACAGGTGTGCAGCTCACCGAGGACGGCGTAGCAGTCGGCGTCCTCACCGACGAGCACCAGGACCCGGCCGAAGTCGCTGCCGCGCAGTTCGCCGCGTTTGATCCGGACGCGGTGGACGGAGACGAAGTGGCGGGGCCTGACCAGCACCTCCGCGGAGATGCCTGCTTCCCGCAGCACCGATGCCACGTTCCCCGCGATGGCGCCGAGCGGGTCGGGGCCGTCGGCCGCCTCGGTGATCAGCGCGTCGGTGCGGGCGTATTCCTCGGGGTGGAGGATGGCGAAGACCAGGTCCTCCAGCTCGGTCTTGAGCGCCTGGACGCCGAGCCGTTCGGCGAGGGGGATCAGCACGTCGCGGGTGACCTTGGCGATCCTGGCCTGCTTCTCGGGCCGCATCACGCCGAGGGTGCGCATGTTGTGCAGCCGGTCGGCCAGCTTGATCGACATGACGCGGACGTCGTCCCCGGTGGCGACCAGCATCTTCCGGAAGGTCTCGGGTTCGGCGGCGGCCCCGTAGTCGACCTTTTCGAGTTTGGTGACGCCGTCGACGAGGTAGCAGACCTCCTCGCCGAACTCTTCCCGCACCTGGTCGAGGGTCACCTCGGTGTCCTCGACCGTGTCGTGGAGCAGGGACGCGGTCAGTGTGGTCGTCTCGGCGCCCAGCTCGGCGAGGATGAGGGTGACGGCGAGCGGATGGGTGATGAAGGGCTCACCGCTCTTGCGCATCTGCCCCCGGTGCGAGGTCTCGGCGAGTCGATAGGCGCGCTGCAGGACCGAGAGGTCCGCGTCGGGATGGTGGACCCGGTGCACTTCGGCGACGTGCGCGATGGCGTCCGGGAGCCGGTCGCGGGAGACCGGACCGAAGAGCGCGGCTCTGCCGAGCCTGCGGAGGTCGATCCGGGGACGGCTCCGCCTGCGGACGGGAGCACCTGGGCTGGTGGCCTCTGCACTCATGGGGGCACCTCCGGCGACGTCGACCGGCGGTGGGGAGGCGCGGCGCGCCTCCGGGCCGGTGCTTGATGCTACCGAGCCCACCACGTGGCGGAGTCCCGCTCTCGCCCAGCGTGAAACGGATCACCCATTCGAGCGAAGCGTCAGTCGTTCGGCGTTTCGAGCCAGGCCGGATCGATCATGCCCTCGGCGACGATGACGGCCGGTCCGGTCATGTCGATCCCGCCGTCCGGGTGCTCCGTGATGGCGAGGCTGCCGCCGGGGAGGTCGACGGTGTACGTGACGGGCTCGCCGGTCCGCGCGGGGTCGGCCTGGTCCCGGCGGGCGGCCGCGACGGCGACCGCGCAGGCGCCGGTGCCGCAGGAGCGGGTCTCGCCGGAGCCGCGCTCGTGGACCCGCATGGCGACGTGGCGGGGGCCCCGGTCCACGACGAACTCGATGTTGACGCCCTCGGGGTAGACGGCGGCGGGGGCGAAGGACGGCTCGGTGAGCAGATCACCGGCGTGGGCCAGGTCGTCCACGAAGGCGACCGCGTGGGGGTTGCCCATGTTGACGTTGCGGGCGTCCCAGGCCCGGTCGCCGACGGTGACGGTGACGCCGTCGGCGGGGAGCAGGGCGCGCCCCATGGAGACGGTGACGTCGCCGTTCTTGGCGAGGTGGACCTTCTTCACGCCGCCCCGGGTGGCGACCGCGAGGTCGCCCGCCTCGGCCAGACCGGCGCGCTGGAGGTAGCGGGCGAAGACCCGGACGCCGTTGCCGCACATCTCGGCGACCGAGCCGTCGGAGTTGCGGTAGTCCATGAACCACTCGGCGTCCCCGGCCATCGCCTTCGCCTCCGGGTGCGCGGCGGAGCGCACGACGTGCAGCAGGCCGTCGCCGCCGATGCCCGCGCGACGGTCGCAGAGCCGGGCGACGACGGACGCGGGCAGGTCGAGGGCGTTGTCCGGGTCGGGAACGATCACGAAGTCGTTCTCGGTGCCGTGGCCCTTGAGGAAGGCGATCTGCGAGGTGGTCACGGGACAACTGTACGAGGCGGCGCCGACAGCCGGAAAACGGTCCGCCGTGCGGACAGGGGCCCGGGCGCTCGACGAGTCCGTGACTCCGGGCAGGTCAGCGCAGGCGCGCCACGCGCCAGACGGCGAGCGCGACCAGCACGGCGCAGACCCCGGCGTAGAGCGCGATCACGCGCCAGTCCGGGCGCTGCGACGACCCTCTGGAGGGCAGTCCGGGCCAGGCGTAGCCGACGCGGCGGGCGGCCATCATGGACCACCCGGCGGCGCAGCAGCTGATCAGGAGGCCCAGCATGGCGACGACCGCGCCGCCGTCGCCGAACTCGAAGGCCAGGGGGAAGGCGAACATCAGTGAGCCCACCGCGGCGAGCACGACGATGGGCGCGAGCTGCCAGATGCGCAGCCGGCGGGCCGGCCGCAGCTCGACCTCGACCTCGGGGGTCACTTCGAGCTCGTCGGGCCCGTCCGGGCTGAGGCCGTCCGCCTCACGCCCGGCGCCCGGTGCGCCGTGTTCCGGTGCGTCTTGTTCCGTGTCGCGAGGGCCGGCCTCCATCGCCACGCGCCCTCCCAACTCGGACTCCAGTCGATCGATGCTCGATGATGGCACGGCCGCGGTCGCCGAAATGACGGGCGGAGCGTCCCGATGCCATCACGTGATCAGGCTGTAACCGCTCGTTCGACCAACGCCAGCGCCTGGCCGGGGAGTTCCTCGCGGTGCTCCACGGCGCCACTGAGCCACTGGACGCGCGGGTCGCGGCGGAACCAGGAGTCCTGACGGCGCGCGAAGCGTTTGGTGGCGCGCACGGTCTCGACGCGCGCCTGGTCCTCGGTGCAGTCTCCGGCGAGGGCGGACAGCACCTGCTGGTAGCCGAGGGCCCGCGAGGCGGTCCGCCCGTCGCGCAGCCCCTGTGCCTCCAGGGCGCGCACCTCGTCCACGAGGCCCGCCTCCCACATGCGGTCGACGCGCAGGGCGATGCGCTCGTCCAGTTCGGGACGCTCCACGTCGACGCCGATCTGGACGGCGTCGTAGACCGCGTCGTCGCCGGGGAGGTTCGCGGTGAACGGCTTGCCGGTGATCTCGATGACCTCCAGGGCGCGGACGATGCGGCGGCCGTTGCTCGGCAGGATGGCGCGCCCGGCCTCGGGGTCGGCGGCGGCGAGCCGTGCGTGCAGTGCTCCGGAGCCGTGCCGGTCCAGCTCCGCCTCCAGCGCGGCCCGGACGCCGGGGTCCGTACCGGGGAACTCCAGGGCGTCGATCGCGCCCTTCACGTAGAGGCCGGAGCCGCCGACCAGGATCGGGGTGCGGCCCTCGGCGAGGAGCCGGTCGATCTCGGCGCGGGCGAGGCGCTGGTACTCGGCGACGCTGGCGGTCTCGGTGACGTCCCAGATGTCCAGCAGCCGGTGCGGTACGCCGGCGCGCTCGGCGAGCGTCAGCTTGGCGGTGCCGATGTCCATCCCGCGGTACAGCTGCATGGAGTCGGCGTTGATCACTTCGCCGCCGAGCTGCTGGGCGAGGTACACCCCCAGGTCGGACTTTCCTGCTGCGGTGGGACCGACGACGGTGATGACCCGAGGTGCGGGAGCTGAGCTTGTCACCGGCTCAGTCTCCCTCAAACCTGCGCCGCGTATCCCGAATGAGGGAAGCCCGGGCGGGGAAGGTGACGCGACAGTGCGGTCTCCCCCGTACAGTGGTTGTACATATGGGTTATTTCTCACAGTTTCCGAGCGGAGAAGGTGCCCGATGGGCTTCATGGACAGTGTGAAGGCGAAGCTGGCCCCGGCGAAGGAGAAGGTCAGCGACCTCGCGCAGCAGCACGGGGACAAGATCGACCAGGGGCTCGAGAAGGCGGCCCGGACGGTGGACGAGAAGACCAAGGGCAAGTACAGCGACAAGATCGTGACGGGCCGGCAGAAGGCCAAGGACGCGGTGGACAAGCTGGCGAACAAGGACGGCGGCACGCCTCCGCCGCCCCCGCCCGCAGCGTGACCGCGCGTGGAGGGCCCCGGAGCGAGCGTCGCTCCGGGGCCCTCCACGCGTCCGGCGGCCGTCAGGACCAGGTGGCGACCAGGTAGCCCACGCCGTACGGCGCGCCCTCGTACAGCAGCCGTCCGGCCGGACCGGCGCCCTCGGCCGCGCCCGCCAGCACCTGCCAGGGGGCGCGCCCCGCGGCCTTGAGCTCGTGGGCGAGCCCCTCGTCCAGAGCGGTCAGCGCCTCCGCGTCGGCGGCGCCCAGGGCCCGCGCGGCCTCCGCGTCGAACGCTGCCGCGCGCTCGTCCAGATAGCCCGGGGCCTTCACGGTGCGGCAGGCACTGCCGTCGCCCATCACCAGCAGGGCGACCCGGTCCGCGCGGCGGGCCAGCTCCCGTCCGGTCTCCGTGCAGCGCGCGGTCTCCAGCGGCTCGCCCACGCCCAGGCCCTCGACGGGGGCCTGGGCCCATCCCGTACGGGCGAGGAGCCAGGCCCCCACCGCGAGCGAGGGCGGGAGGGGGCGGGCGTCGCGCGTTCCCCGGTCCCGGCCGAGCCGGACCTCCAGATCGACGCCGAATTCCCGGAAACCGCCGACGGCGCCCTCGGGGTGGGTGCCGCGTCCGGCGGGCCCGGCCGGGCCGATCACCACGAGCAGGTCGGGCCGGGAGGCGGCGAGGACGCCCAGGGCGTCGGTGCACGCGGTCCTGGCGTCGTCCAGCTCGGGTGCGGCACCGGCGGCCACCTCGGGGACGAGCAGCGGCGGGCAGGGGCAGACAGCAGCGGCGACAAGCATGACCGGCAGCGTACTGCGGTCCCTGCCCCGGGCCGACGGGGCGGCCCGGGGCAGGCGGCGCTTACGGCCCGGGCGCCCCCTCCCCCGTACCTCAGTCCCGTACCTCAGTCGCAGCCGCAGCCCGGGGCCGCCGTCGCGGGCAGGGGCGCCGGGGCGCCGATGCCCGGGAGGCCCAGCATCACACCGGCCGGCTTGTCGGCCGGGGCGGCGTTCCGCTTCTCCCAGGCGTCGCCGGAGCGGGTCCGGCGCACGGCGACCGGGGTGCCCTCGGCGAGCAGGTGGTGCGGGGCGGCGTAGGTGATCTCGACGGTCACCACGTCGCCGGGGCGGACGTCCTCGTCCGGCTTAGTGAAGTGGACCAGGCGGTTGTCGGGGGCGCGGCCGGACAGCCGGTGGGTGGCGCCGTCCTTGCGGCCCTCGCCCTCGGCGACCATGACCTCCAGGGTGCGGCCGACCTGCTTCTTGTTCTCCTCCCAGGAGATGTCCTCCTGGAGGGCGGACAGGCGCATGTAGCGCTCCTGGACGACCTCCTTGGGGATCTGGCCCTCCATGTCGGCGGCGGGGGTGCCGGGCCGCTTGGAGTACTGGAAGGTGAAGGCGTTCGCGAAGCGCGCCTCGCGGACGGCGTGCATCGTCTGCTCGAAGTCCTCCTCGGTCTCGCCGGGGAAGCCGACGATGATGTCGGTGGAGATCGCGGCGTCGGGCATCGCGGCGCGCACCTTCTCGATGATCCCGAGGAAGCGTTCCTGCCGGTAGGAGCGGCGCATCGCCTTCAGGACCCGGTCCGAACCGGACTGCATCGGCATGTGCAGCTGCGGCATCACGTTCGGCGTCTCGGCCATGGCGGCGATGACGTCGTCGGTGAAGTCGCGCGGGTGCGGCGAGGTGAAGCGGACGCGCTCCAGGCCCTCGATCTTCCCGCAGGCGCGCAGCAGCTTGGAGAAGGCCTCGCGGTCACCGATGTCGGAGCCGTAGGCGTTGACGTTCTGGCCGAGCAGGGTGATCTCGGAGACGCCCTCGGCGACCAGGGCCTCGATCTCGGCGAGGATGTCGCCGGTGCGGCGGTCCTTCTCCTTGCCGCGCAGGGCCGGAACGATGCAGAAGGTGCAGGTGTTGTTGCAGCCCACGGAGATCGAGACCCACGCGGCGTAGGCGGACTCGCGGCGGGTGGGCAGCGTGGAGGGGAAGGCTTCCAGGGACTCGGCGATCTCGACCTGCGCCTCCTCCTGGACGCGGGCGCGCTCCAGCAGCACGGGCAGCTTGCCGATGTTGTGCGTGCCGAAGACGACGTCGACCCAGGGCGCCCGCCGGACGATGGTGTCCCGGTCCTTCTGGGCGAGGCAGCCGCCGACGGCGATCTGCATGCCGGGGCGCTTGGTCTTCATCGGAGCGAGCCGGCCGAGGTTGCCGTAGAGCTTGTTGTCGGCGTTCTCGCGGACCGCGCAGGTGTTGAAGACGACGACGTCGGCGTCACCGTCGGAGCCCTCGGGCGCGCGCACGTAGCCGGCGTCCTCCAGGAGCCCCGACAAGCGCTCGGAGTCGTGGACGTTCATCTGGCACCCGTAGGTGCGCACCTCATAGCTTTTTCTGACGTCCACTGCTTCGCTCCGGTTGCCGCTGCTCATGTGACAAGGGTAGGTGGTGTCCGGGATCGCTCCGCCTCGGGCGGACGATCCGACGACGCCCCTGGCCACGGCCGGGAACGACCTGGCAGGATCCCCGGCATGCTCCCGGCCCTGTCCCGAATCGGCCGGCGTCGCTCCCTGCGGGCGGGCGCCGCCCTCGCCGTCGTGCTCGGACTGCTGCTCTGGTGGCTGCTCCCGCTCGGCGACCCGGCGCCCACCGGCACCCTGTCCTTCAGTACGGGGGTGCGCAGCGGCGTCTACCAGCGCTACGGGGAGCGGCTGAAGGGGGCCCTGGCCAAGGATCTGCCCGATGTGTCGATAAATCTCCAGACGAGCGAGGGCTCGCAGCAGAACCTGGCCAGGGTCGCGGCGGGCGAGGCGGACTTCACCATCGCCACCACCGATGCCGTCGCCACCTATCTGCGGGCCCGCAAGCCCGGCTACGAGCGGCTGCGCGGCTGCGTCCGGCTGTACGACGACTACATACAGCTGATCGTGAAGCGGGACTCGGACATCGACAGCGTGGCGGATCTGCGCGGCCGCAAGGTCGCCGTGGGGCAGTCCGGCTCCGGGGTGAAGCTGGTCGCGGACCGGCTGATGACGGCCGCCGGTCTCGATCCGGTCAACGACGTGACGCCGTTGCCGGTGGGCATCGACACCATGCCGAAGCTGCTGGAGGAGGGCGGCATCGACGCGTTCTTCTGGTCGGGCGGGCTGCCCACGACCGCGGTGACCGATCTGGCGGACCGGTTCCCGATCCGGCTGGTCCCGCTGGAGGAGTCGCTGATCAAGCGGCTCCAGGCGGCGGGCGGCCCCACCCGCTACTACCGGTCGGCGGTGATGCCCGCCGACGCGTACCGCAGCGCGCAGCAGGGCCAGGCCGTGCCCACGGTGGCGGTCGCCAATGTGCTGGTCACCACGGACCGCACCGACGCGGCGATGACCGAGGCGTTCACGAGGACCGTGATCGACAGCCGCGACCGCATCGGGCGCGAGGTGCACGCGGCGCAGCTGGTGGACCTGCGCACGGCCATCTACACCGACCCGCTCCCGCTGCACGAAGGGGCGAAGCGCTACTACCGCTCGGTCAAGCCGTAGGGCCTTCAGCCCTTGGGATCGTGGCGCGGCACGGAGACCGTCACGCTGAGCCCGTACGGCTCCCTGCGCGCGTACGAGAGCGAGCCGCCGCCCGCCGCGAGGAGCGCCTGGGAGATGGAGAGGCCGAGGCCCGAGCCCTGGACGTTCTGGTGCTGGGGGCTGCGCCAGAAGCGGTCGCCGACCCGTTCCAGCTCCTGGTCGGTGAGGCCGGGGCCGCCGTCCGCGACGACCACCGTGACGTCCTGGCCGCCGGAGGCCACGGTGACGCGGACCTCCTCGTCGGCGGGCGTGAATTTGAGGGCGTTGTCGATGATGGCGTCGAGCGCGCTGGACAGGGCGATGGGGTCCGCCCAGGCGGTGACGGCCGGCGGCCCGTCGGCGCGGAGCCGTACGCCCCTCTCCTCGGCCACCGGCCGCCAGGACGCGACGCGTTCGGCGGTGAGGGCGCCGATGTCGGTGAGCCGGAGGTCGCTCTCGGCGTGCTCGGCGAGCGCGAGGTCCAGGAGGTCGTCCAGGACCTGGCCGAGGCGGCGGCCCTCGGTGCGTACGGAGGCGATCTCCTCGTTGCCCTCGGGCAGTTCGAGGGCGAGCAGTTCGATGCGCAGCAGCAGGGCGGCCAGCGGATTCCGCAACTGGTGGGAGGCGTCGGCGACGAAGGCGCGCTGCTGCTCCAGCACGTCCTCGACGTTGTCGGCCATCTCGTTGAACGAGCGGGCCAGCCGCCTGAGTTCCGGGGGCCCGCCGGATGCGGCGACCCGGGAGCGCATCCGGCCGCTGGCGATGTCGTGGGCCGCGGCGTCCAGGGTCTTGACGGGCAGCAGGACCCAGCCGGTGAGCCGGATCGCCGCGCCGACGGCGACCAGCATCGCGACCGCCTCGCCCGCCGCGATCAGCAGCCAGCCGCGGATCGTGTCGCCGCGCATCTGGCCGGTGGGCGAGTCGATGACGACGACGGCGATGACGTCTCCGTCGCGTACGACGGGCGAGGCGACGACCACCCGGCCGTTCTGCCAGGGCCAGACCTGGGGCGGGTCGTGGCTGCGGCGGCCGAGCAGCGCCTCGCTGAAGGCGGCGCGCCCCTCCCCCTCGGCGGGCAGCCGCCACGAATCCGGGGCCTTCGCCATGGCGGAGTCGTCGCGGTAGAAGACACCGGCGCGGATGCCGTACACCGAGTTGTACGTTTCCAGCTCGGTCTGGAGGGTGCGGCGCCGTTCGTCGTAACCGCGGGTGCGCTCGGTGATGAACTGGGCGAGCGCGGCGAAGCGCGCCGTGTCGTCGATGCGGTCGATCACGACGCGCTGCTGTTCGGCGGCGGCCACGCTGACGGCGAGCGGGAAGCCGAGGGCCAGCAGGACGCTCGCCATCAGGATGATGAGCAGCGGGAGCAGCCGGGTACGCACCGGGGACGTACGCCTTTACGCGGACGGGGAGACGAGGCGGTAGCCGACCCCGCGCACCGTCTCGATCAGGGCGGGCAGTCGCAGCTTGGAACGGAGCGAGGCGACGTGCACCTCCAGCGTGCGCCCCGTTCCCTCCCAGCTGGTGCGCCACACCTCGCTGATGATCTGTTCGCGGCGGAAGACCACTCCGGGCCGCTGGGCGAGCAGCGCCAGCAGGTCGAACTCCTTGCGGGTGAGCTGTACTTCCGTGCCGTCGACGCTGACCCGGCGGGTGGGCAGCTCGATGCTGACGTGGCCCAGGCGCAGCGCCGCGACCGGCGTGGACACGGTGTCCTCGCTGCTCGCGTTCCTCCTGCTGACGGCGTGGATGCGGGCCAGCAGCTCGCCGGTGTCGTAGGGCTTGGTCACGTAGTCGTCGGCGCCGAGGTTGAGTCCGTGGATGCGGGAGCGCACATCGGCCCGGGCGGTGACCATGATCACCGGCACGGAACTGCGCTTGCGGATCTTGCCGCACACCTCGTAGCCGTCCTGGTCGGGAAGGCCGAGGTCGAGGAGGACGACGCCGAAGGGCTCGGTGTCGGTGGGCAGGAGCGCCTGCAGGGCCTCGTCGCCGCTGCGGGCGTGGACCACCTGGAAGCCGTGCCGGGCGAGGACCGCGGACAGGGCGGCGGCGACGTGGTTGTCGTCCTCGACGAGCAGCAGTCTCATGGCCCCCCTCTGGCAGTGGCGTGTGTCGGCGGTCGGTCCGTACGGTCGTGTACGCCCCCGGTCACCTCCCCGTTCCGGGGTGTTCCACGTAGGGGTGTACCAGGGAATCCACGCCGATGCGCGGGGGACAGTCAAGGGCCTGCCCGTTGTATCCGGGTTTCCGTTATGCACCCGGTACGGCCGGTGCGACCGCCGTGACGTCCCGTTCACGCGGAGTGTCCGGTTGCCGCCGGATCGTTATGCTCAATTTCCGCTCAGATGTAATGACGTTCGTAGCACTGCGTCACTAGGGTCCTTCCCAACCGAGGAGGACGGAGCAAGAAGCCGATGAGCGGAGTTTCAGTGACCAAGGGCGCCGAGGACGCTGCACCCGCGCCCGCCGGCGATCTGGTTGTGCTGAGCAACGTCAACAAGCACTTCGGCGCGCTGCATGTGCTCCAGGACATCGACCTGACGATCGCCCGCGGCGAGGTCGTGGTCGTCATCGGGCCGTCCGGGTCCGGTAAGTCCACGCTGTGCCGCACGATCAACCGCTTGGAGACGATCGACTCGGGCGCGATCACGATCGACGGGAAGCCGCTGCCCGCGGAGGGCAAGGAGCTGGCGCGGCTGCGTGCCGACGTCGGCATGGTCTTCCAGTCGTTCAACCTCTTCGCCCACAAGACGGTCCTCGAGAACGTGATGCTCGGCCAGCTGAAGGTCCGCAAGACGGACAAGAAGGCGGCCGAGGACAAGGCGCGTTCGCTGCTCGACCGGGTGGGCGTGGGGACCCAGGCCGACAAGTACCCCTCCCAGCTCTCCGGCGGCCAGCAGCAGCGTGTCGCGATCGCCCGGGCCCTTGCGATGGACCCGAAGGTCATGCTCTTCGACGAGCCGACCTCGGCGCTCGACCCGGAGATGATCAACGAGGTGCTCGAGGTCATGCAGCAGCTCGCCCGCGAGGGAATGACGATGGTCGTCGTCACCCACGAGATGGGCTTCGCGCGCTCGGCGGCGAACCGGGTCGTCTTCATGGCGGACGGAAAGATCGTCGAAGAGGCCACGCCCGACCAGTTCTTCAGCAACCCGCGCAGTGACCGGGCGAAGGACTTCCTGTCGAAGATCCTTCACCACTGACGGAGCCCGCCGTACGGCTCCCGTATCCGCTGATCACTCACTTCGCGTCAACTCTAGGGAATTCCACCATGCAGCTTCGTAAGGTCACCGCCGCCTCGGCCGCCGTGCTCGCCCTCGCCCTCGCCGCCACCGCCTGTGGTTCCGACGACAAGGACGACTCGGCCGGTTCGGGTGGCGGCAAGAAGATCACCATCGGCATCAAGATCGACCAGCCGGGCATCGGCCTGAAGACGCCGGACGGCAAGTTCACCGGCTTCGACGTCGACGTCGCCACGTACGTCGCCAAGGAGCTCGGCTACGACGCCAAGAACATCGAGTTCAAGGAGACGAAGAGCGCCGACCGCGAGACGGCGATCTCGCGCGGTGACGTGAAGTTCATCGTCGCCTCCTACTCGATCAACGACGAGCGCCTGCAGAAGGTCGACTTCGCCGGTCCGTACCTGCTGGCCCACCAGGACATCCTGGTCCGCGCGGACGACGACTCGATCAAGAAGCCCGAGGACCTGAACAACAAGAAGCTCTGCTCGGTCACCGGCTCGACCTCGGCGCAGAACATCAAGGACAAGCTGGCCCCGAAGGCGCAGCTGCAGGAGTACGGCGGCTACTCGGAGTGCCTGACCGGCCTGGAGAACAAGGCCGTCGACGCGCTGACCACGGACGACAGCATCCTCGCCGGGTACGCCTCGCAGGACGTCAACAAGGGCAAGTTCAAGCTGGCCGGCTTCAAGATGACCAACGAGAACTACGGCATCGGCCTGAAGAAGGGCGACGCCGACCTCAAGAAGAAGATCAACGACGCGCTGACCAAGATGGTCAAGGACGGTTCGTGGGACAAGGCGGTCGAGGCCAACTTCGGCCCGGCCGGCTACAAGAACGAGCCCGCCCCGAAGATCGGCAACGTCGTCAAGTGAAGCAGGGCTGACCGGGCGCGCCGCCGCTGACCGGCGGCGCGCCGCGCCCTCCTACACGCGGAAGCACGGGAGATCGTGTTCGACTTTCTTGATGGTTATGACCTGTTGGGGGCCTTCTGGGTCACGGTGAAGCTCACCGTGTTCTCCGCCCTCGGCTCCCTCATATGGGGAACGCTGCTGGCCGGCATGAGGGTCAGCCCGGTCCCCCTGATGCGCGGTTTCGCGACCGCCTACGTGAACGTGGTCCGGAACATTCCGCTGACCGTGATCATCGTCTTCGCCTCGTTGGGCCTCTTCCAGACCCTTCAGATCACGCTCGGAGGCGGCGGCGACTTCAAGGTCATCAACTTCCGGCTCGCGGTGCTCGCCTTCGTCGTCTACACCGCGTCGTTCGTGTGCGAGGCCCTGCGTTCGGGCATCAACACGGTGCCGGTCGGCCAGGCCGAGGCGGCCCGCGCACTCGGGCTCAGCTTCGGCCAGGTGCTGCGGCTGATCGTGCTCCCGCAGGCGTTCCGCTCGGTGGTCAACCCGCTGTCCAACGTGCTCATCGCGCTGACGAAGAACACCACCGTCGCAGCGGCGATCGGGGTCGCGGAAGCGTCGTACCTGATGAAGGAAATGATCGAGAACGAGGCCCAGCTGCTGCTGATCTCCGGCGTGTTCGTCCTCGGCTTCGTCATCCTGACCCTCCCGACCGGTCTCATCCTCGGCTGGGTCGCCAAGAAGGTGGCGGTGAAGCGATGAGTTCCGTCCTCTACGACGCCCAGGGGCCCCGCGCCAAGCGGCGCAACATCCTGTACACCGTCCTCTTCGTGCTGGCCGCCGCGGCCGTGGTGTGGTGGGTGTACGACGGCCTCGCCGAGAAGCACCAGCTCGACTGGGTCAAGTGGAAGCCGTTCTTCGCCGGCACCCAGGCGTGGGAGACGTACATCTGGCCGGGCTTCCAGAACACGATCAAGGCAGCGTTCTACGCACTGATCATCGCGCTGCCGCTGGGCGCGCTCTTCGGGATCGGCCGGCTCTCGGACCACCGCTGGGTCCGCGTGCCGGGCGGCGTGATCGTGGAGTTCTTCCGCGCCATCCCCGTACTGCTCCTGATGATCATCGCCAACGCCGCGTACTCCGAGTACACCGACCTCGAACCGGACACGCGTCTGCTGTACGCCGTGGTGACGGGCCTGGTGCTCTACAACGCCTCGGTGCTCGCCGAGATCGTGCGGGCGGGCATCCTGACGCTGCCGCGCGGGCAGACGGACGCGGCCAAGGCGATCGGCATGCGCAAGGGCCAGACGATGGTCTTCGTGCTGCTGCCGCAGGCGGTCACCGCGATGCTGCCGGCCATCGTCAGCCAGCTCGTGGTGATCGTGAAGGACACCGCACTCGGCGGCGCGGTACTCAGCTACCCGGAGCTGCTCGCCTCGGTCCGGCCGATGTCCGCGAACTACGGTTCCAACACCATCGCCTGCTTCACGATCGTCGCGGTGATCTACCTCGCGCTGAACTTCGCCCTGACGTCCTTCGCGAGCTGGCTGGAGCGGTGGCTCCGGCGCGGCAAGAAGAGCACGGGCGCGGTCGTGGGTACCGGCCCGGGGGGCGAACTGGAGACGATCGGTGCGCCGTCGCTCAAGGTGGACGACGGAAGCGCCGCCTGACGGCTCGTCGTACGACGCCCGCGAGGGGCGGTGGCACACCGCCACCGCCCCTCGCCGCGTTCCGGCGTCGCTTGACGCAAGCACCGGCAGTAGGTTGCATACGTTCTGTGATCGCGCACCGAGTCCCCGACGCCGCAGCACCCCCTCCGACGCCCGCGCACCGTCCGTTCCGCTTCACCGGGACGTCCGGTTTCACCGCACTTCCGACGGGGGACGCGCCGTGGACCCGGTGATCGTCGTCGGTGCCGGGCCGGTGGGTCTGGCGCTCTCGCTCGCCCTCGCCGCGCAGGGCGTGCCGTCCGTGCTGCTCGACGAGGACCCCGACAACGACGAGACACGCCCCGCCCGTACGGTCGTGCTGCGCGAGGACACCGCGGCCTTCCTGGAGCGGCTGGGCTGCAAGGCGCTGCGGGACGAGGGACTGCGCTGGTCCGGCTGGCGTTCGGTGCGGCGCAGGCAGCTGGTGCGCGAGCTGCCGCTCGGCGAGGACCGGGTCCCGGGCAGCAGTGTGCCGGCCGCCCCCGTTCACGTACCGCAGCACGCGCTCGTACGGGGTCTGCGGGACGCGGTGGCCGCACAGGAGCTGGTGCAGACCGCAGGGCCCAGCCGGATCGACACCCTGGAGCAGGACCCGGCCGGGGTCACCGTGCACACCAGGGAGCCCGGATCGACCTGGTGGCGAGGGAGTTACCTGGTCGGTTGCGACGGCGCCCGGTCCACCGTGCGCAAACTCCTCGACATCCGGTTTCCCGGGCGTACGGCGGTGGAACGGCACGCCGTGGCCGCACTGCGGGCCGAGCTGCCCCGGCCCGGTGAGGCCGTGCTGCACCGGTCGCCGCCCTGGCGCACCGGAGGCGCCGAGGTCACGGCACGTCCGCTGCCCGACGACGTGTGGCGGCTGGACTGGCTGCTGCCCGCGCGCGGCGAGCTGGTCACGCCGGACGCGCTCGTCACCCGGGTCCGGGACACCCTGGCCGGCTGGTGCGGCGAGACACCCCCGTACGAGCTGCTGGACACCGGGGTCTACACGCTGCACCACCGGCTGGCCCGGCGGTGGCGGGTGAAGCGGTCCTTCCTGGCCGGGGACGCCGCCCATCTGCTGGGCGCCCTGGGCACCCAGGGGCTGGACGAGGGGCTGCGGGACGCGGAGAACCTGGCCTGGAAGCTGGCACTGGCCTGGCACCACGGGGCGTCCGACGCGCTCCTCGACAGCTACCAGGCCGAACGCCGGGCCGCCGTCGCCGCACGGCTGCGGGCCGCCGACCAGTCGCTGCCGATACTGCGGGGCGGCGGAGGTCTGCGGACGCTCGTACCGGGGAGCGCACGGGGGCACGACACCCTGCTGATGGACGGGCATCTGGGCTGCGGCCCCCTCGGTGCGCCCCCTTCCTACGCCCTGTCCCCCCTTGCGCCCGCGCGCACCGAGGCGCACGCCTCGGTGGGCACGCCCCCCGGTGCGCCGGTGGCCGACGTACGGGTCACGGCGCCAGACGGCACTCCGGTGCGGCTGCGCGAGCGGCTGGGGCAGGGGCAGTTGCTCGTGGTGCTGGTGGCGCCCGGGACTGGAGTATGGGACCGGCGCCACTGGATGCGCGCCGGAGTGATGCCCCGGCTGGTGGAAGCCGTCGCGGCGCTGCCGGTGAAGGCCGAACTGCTGGTGGCCGAGAGCTATCCGGGAGCCTCCGCGCACACGGTCCTGCTGGTCAGGCCGGACGGGCATCTCGTGCAGGCGTTCGGCGGGGTGCGTCCGGCCGAGCTGTTCGCGGCGGCGGACGCGGCGCGCGGCGGCGCGGCCCGGGCGTCGGTGCGTGCCGACAGGACCGCGGACGTCAATTGACCCTCACGGGCGCGCATGGTCTACTCCCGGTCATGACCGACACCGATGTGCGCCTGTGGCGGAGGGTCCATATGGACCTGCTCCGCTATGCGGGCTGCGTGTGTCGCCCGTCCTGCTGAATCGCCCTCACCTGCCTTCGCCGTGCGCTGTGCCGTACGGCGGGGCGTCCACGCGAACTCTCAGGACGGTCTCCGTGTCTGCCTCCCCCTTCCCCGCTGTCCCCGTGCCCACACGCACATCCGCTCAGGCCCCGACCGCCGCGGAACTGCTCGACTTCGTCCGCCGCGCCGCCGAGGACACCGCGCTCATCGCCTCCCTTCCCCTCGACCCGGAGGGCCGGACCTGGATCCGGCTCGACGGTCCCGGTGGCAGCGAGGCCTGGCTGATCGGCTGGCCGCCGGGCACCGGCACCGGCTGGCACGACCACGCCGACTCGGTCGGCGCCTTCCTCACCGCAGCCGGCACACTCAGGGAACACTCGCTCGCCGCCCGGCTGCCCACCGACGGCTGGAAGACCCTGGAACTGACCGAGGACATCGACCGCACCCGGGAACTGACCCCCGGCCGGGGCAGGGCCTTCGGCCGCCACCACGTCCACGAGGTGCTGAACGAGTCCACCACGGAGCACGCCGTCTCCATCCACGCGTACTACCCGCCGCTGCCGCGCATCCGCCGCTACAGCCGCACCGGCGCGGTGCTCCGCCTGGAACAGACCGAGGGACCGGAGAACTGGCAGTGAGCGACGAGCCCATCGGTATCGACGAGTTGCTGGAGCGGGTCAGGGCCGGTTACGCACGGCTCGGCCCGCGGGAGGCGTGGGCGGCGGCCGCCGAGGGCGCCCTGCTCGTGGACATCCGCTACGCGGAGCTGCGCGAGCGGGACGGGCTGATCCCGGGGGCGCTGGTCATCGAGCGCAACGAGCTGGAATGGCGGCTGGACCCCCGGGGAAGCCACCGTGTCCCGGAGGCGGTGGACCACGGCCTGCGGGTGGTGGTGATCTGCAACGAGGGTTACGCGTCGAGCCTGGCCGCCGAGTCGCTGCACCGCCTCGGCCTGTACCGGGCGACGGACCTGGTGGGCGGCTTCCAGGCGTGGCGCGCGGCGGGCCTTCCGGTCGGGACATGAGGTGAGGGGGCGGCCGGGGCCGGCCCCTCACGACCTCTCCCTCACCGGCCCGCGGCCACCTCCACCGGGCGGGTCCGCAGCGCGAACCGGCCGGGCAGTGCCGTCGCGGCCAGGGCGAGCAGGGCGGCGACGCCCACCACGGTCCCGTACACGAGGGGCACGACCCCGGGCGCCGCGCTCCCCGTCATGCCGATGCTGAACGCGGTCAGCACGGCGAGCGCGATACCGGTGCCGAGGGCACCGGAGATGGCCAGGACCGACAGGGTCTCGGTACGGAGCATCCTCAGCACCTGGCGGCGGGTGGCTCCGGCAAGGCGCAGGAGGGCGAACTCCCTGAACCGCTCCGACACCGACATGGCCAGCGTGTTGACGACGGCGATGGCGGTGAAGGCGAGGACCAGCCCCATGGCAAGGAGGTTGACCTCGGCGTTCTCCTGCCCCCGGTCGGCCTGGAGCCGGTCTGCCACCGCCGGGGTGACGACCTCGACGCCGGGGAACTCGCGCACGGCGGCGGTCAGTTCGCCCCCCGACGCCTCCCCGGCCACCAGGACCGTCGCAGCGAGCGGGTTGTCCATGTGCCGTGCGAGCAGGTCGTGCGGCAGGGTGAGGTCCCCGAAGCCAAGGCCCCGCCGGTAGACGGCGGCGACGGTGAGCGTGGTGGGGGTGCCATCCCCGAGGTGCAGGGCGAGTTCGCTGCCGACGTGCAGCCCGAGCCGGTCGGCGGCGAGTTCACTGATCGCGGCGGCCCGCCCGTTCGCGGCGAACGCGGCGAGGGAACCGCTCGTCACGCCCGGGTCCCAGGTGCGGGTGAGCCCCGGACCGGTGACGCCCTGTGCGGCGTACTTCTCCAGACCCACGCGCACGGTGGTCCGTACGACCTCCGTGGCGGCGGTGACTCCGGGCGTCGCGCGGACCGCCTCGGTGGCCGCCGACGGCACGCCCGGCCCCTGCGCGCCCAGCACCCAGGTGGCGCGGGTGCCCTCCCTGGCCTGGGCGCGCGCGGCGTCGCCGACGGTCGGCTGGAGGAAGAGGACCGTGCAGGTCATGCCGATGAGCAGGGTGAGCGGGGTGACGACGGAGGCCATCCGGGTGGAGTTCCCCCGGATGTTCGCGGTGGCCAGCGCGCCCATCGGCCCCGTCCGCCGGAGCACGCCCGCCATCAGGAAGGCAGCCGCCCGTACGAGAGGGGGCCCAGCAGCGAGACCGCCGTGGCCAGCACCACCACGGCCAGGAAGGTCACGGGGGTCGACGCGGCCTCGGTGCGCAGCATGCTCAGGACACCGACCAGCGCACCGCCGCCGGCGAGCAGGAGCAGCCCCACGAGGACGCGTCCCCGGGCCGTGCGGCCGCGCTCGACCGCGGACTCGGCCATGGCCTCGGCCGGACGCAGGCCGGCGATCCGGCGGCCGGAGATCCGGGCGGCGGCCCAGGCACCGAGCAGGGTGACCGCGACGGCGGCCAGCGCAGGGAGGACCCCGGCCGTACGTTCCAGCGTCGGCGGGATCACTCCCATGCCGGTGAACCGGCCGTGCAGCCAGGCGGCGAGCGGCAGTCCGGCGAACGCTCCCAGGACCCCGGCGAAGGCGCCGACGACCAGCGCCTCCCGGCCGAGGAGCCTGCGGACCTGCCGCGAGGTGGCGGCGATGGTCCGGAGCAGGGCCAGCTCGCGGTGGCGCTGCTGGATGGAGAGGGCGAACGTCCCGACGACGACGAGCACCGCGACCAGCAGCGAGGTGCCGCCCATGGCCCCGCCCATCGAGACCAGCTTGACGCGGGCCCCCGCCGCGTCGAGGAATTCGACCGGTCCGCGTCCGTCACCCGTCGCCACCTGGGCGGTGGTGCCCTTGAGGGCGGCGGTGACCCGCTCCTTCAGCGTGCCGGTGTCCGTGCCCGGCTCGGGCAGGACGCCGATCGCGCTGACCCGGCTCGCGCGGTCGGCGAGCCGTTGGGCCTCCGCGGTGGAGAAGAACAGCGAGCGCTGCTGCCGGAGTTCGTCCCGCCCCCGAGGCGTGGCGATGCCGCTGATCCGGTAGGTGCGCGGGGCGCGGGTCGACTGCACGGTGATCCGGTCGCCGGTCGCGAGGCCCGCCCGTGCGGCGAGGGACCGGTCGATCACCACGTCGTCTGCGGACGCCGGGGCGCGGCCGACGGTGAGCGCGAAGGGTGTCAGCGGGGCGGACGACCAGGCGTGCCCGTGGAAGGGGACGTCGTCGTCCGCCGCTCGGGCGGGGAGCCCCAGCGGCTGGGCGAGGAAGGTGAGTTCGGGGACGACCGCGCGGACGCCCGGCAGGCGGCGCAGCCGGTCGGCGGTGGCGGCGGGCAGCCAGGCCCGTTCGGCGACGGGTTTCGCCTTGTGTTTGATCTTCGTCTTGCCGTTGCCCTTGTGCTTCACGGTCGTGCGGTGGACGTTCTGGTCGGCCGACACGATCAACGGGGTGGCCGCGTACCGCTCGGTGGCGATCCGGCCGCGCAGGCCGGTCTCCAGCAGGGTGCCGCAGGCGGTGACGAGTGCGGCGGCGCACATGAGGGCGAGGAACGCCCCGAGGAATCCCGCCTTGCGGTGCCGGATCGTCCGCAGGGCATAGCGCAGCATCATGAGGCGTCCGTCTCTGATCGATCGGGGTCCGGGAAGGCGAGCAGGCGGGTGTGGACCGTCCGCGCACCGGGTGCGGTATCGGCGCCGGGGCGCCTGTAGCGGTTCATCAGGGCGATGTACTCCTCGAAGAACGCGCGGAGTTCGGGGAGGGTGAGGCTCAACGCGCCCCGCGAGTAGGCGAAGGCGTCCGCCCACTCGTCCGGCTCGTCCGAGCTCTCGCGCTGGAGCCGTTCGAAGAGGGCGAGGTCGGCCGCGTACGCGTGTCGGTTCAACTCGTCGATGACGAGGCGCAGTTCGGGCGTCCGCCGGGACGGTGGCGGGAAGCGCCGGTCCCCGGGAACGGCCCGCCACCACCGGCCCCGGCGCCCGCCCGGCTCCTGCGGCGCGGTGTCCGCCACGAACCCGTAGCGGGCCAGTTCACGCAGGTGATAGCTGGTCGCCCCGGTGTTCAGCCCCAGCGCACGGGCGAGGATCGCGGAGGTCGCGGGGCCGTGCAGGGTGAGGTGCTGAAGAATCTGCTGACGCCGCGGCTGGGCAAGCGCTTTGAGGGCGGCCAGCTCCGTCATCTCGGTACCGCCGGGCTTCTCTGGCATGTGTCACACACTGCTCTGTGCACAGATACCTGTGCACTGGAGCGTCCCGGCGTCTCCGTAGGGGGGTTGTCCCCCCGGGCTCACGGCTGCACGCGACGGGCGCGGCGGGCGCGGTCGGCGGGCGCCGCGACCCGCCGGGGCGCGGCTCCGGAGGGAGCGGGGCGCCGGTGCTCCGTCCAGCCCGGGTGCGGTGCCGCTCACCGCCCGACGCGGGCGGGCGCGTCCATGGGCCACCACCGGAATGCCCCCGCGACACACCCGTATGGCGTCGCTCGGGTGGAGCGGCCCGGGAGGTGGACGGACATTCGCCTCACGGCGGGTACGGCCACTCCGGCCGCCCGTCTGCCGGAACGCCGTCAGGGCACCGGTACGCCGCTACGACGGGGAGCACGCACCGATGCCGACCACCGCCCTCACCCCCGACGAACTCGACGCCCAGGCCGCGCGCCTCCATGACACGGAGACCTGGCGGCAGATCGTCACCGGCTGGGACCTGACCATCCCGGCGCCCGGGTCCCCGAGCCCCGCGAGCACCGCCCCGCCCGCCCCGGCCCCCGCCGACGACTGGCGCGCCCTGCTCTCCGTGCCGGTGGAACGGCTGATCACCGACACCGTCCGGGCACTGCCCCCCGCCGCACCGGGCGAGCGTCCGCTCCCCGGGCGCATCGGCGCGATCCTGCCGGACCGGCTCCACGCGTGGCGGCGCGTCGGGCGGCCCGATGTGCAGCCGTCCGTGCATCTCGCCCACGCCAGGCGGATCCTGATCGAGTGGGGCTGGCAGAACACCCCGTACCGGCTCCGCAACATCCGGGGTGCCCGCTGTGTCTGCGGTGCCATGCTGACCGCGCACCGTCTGGGCTACGGCTCGGCGGAGACGGTCGACCGGGCCGGGGCGTGGCTCATCGCGGAGCTTCGTTCCCAGGGCTGGACCGGGCTGATCGGTCCCTGGAACCGCTATCCGGGGCGCACCGCCGAGGACGCCCTCGCGCTGATCGACGCCACCATCGGCCGCGCGGCCCGCGCCGGTCAGTAGCGGCCGTCGGCTCAGAAGGGCTCGTCCAGCCCTTCCGTGTCCTCCCCCTCTTCCTCCAGTGCCCGGCGCACCACGCGCAGGGCCATCCCCTCGCCGTATCCCTTGCGGGCGAGCATGCCCGCGAGGCGGCGCAGGCGTTTGTCGCGGTCCAGTCCCCGGGTGGACCGGAGCTTGCGGGCGACGAGCTCGCGCGCGGTCTCCTCCTCCTGCTCGGAGTCGAGCTGCCCCACGGCTTCGTCGATCACGGCGGAGTCCACACCCTTGGTGCGCAGCTCTCGGACCAGCGCCCGGCGGGCGAGCCCGCGGCCGTGGTGCCGGGACTCCACCCAGGCGTCGGCGAAGGCGGCGTCATCGATCAGCCCGACGTCCTCGAAGCGGGACAGCACCTCTTCGGCCGCCTCGTCCGGGATCTCTCGCTTGCGGAGGGCGTCCGCGAGCTGCTTGCGGGTGCGCGGTGTGCCGGTGAGCAGGCGCAGGCAGATGTTGCGGGCCTGCTCGACCGGGTCGCGCGGTTCCCCCTTCTCGGCCCTCGACGAGGAGGGGGAACCGCTGTCACTGGACCGGGAGCGGGAACGCCGTCCCGCTCCCTCACCGGATCCGGAGGCCGCGCCGGGGTCGACGGCGCCGGCCGGCCACTCAGTACGACGCGTCACGGATCAGCTCTTGGCCGCGGCCGCCTTGGCCGGCTTGGTCTTGCCGGCCGCCGCCGTCGCCGGCTTCGCCGCGGCCTCGGCCGGAGCCGCCGCGCCCGCCGCGTCCGCACCGGACTCCGCGGCGTCCTCGGGCCGGACCCCGACGCCCAGCTTCACCAGGATCTTCTTCTCGATCTCGTTGGCGAGGTCGGGGTTGTCCTTGAGGAAGTTGCGCGCGTTCTCCTTGCCCTGGCCGAGCTGGTCGCCCTCGTACGTGTACCAGGCGCCGGCCTTGCGGACGAAGCCGTGCTCCACGCCCATGTCGATCAGGCCGCCCTCGCGGCTGATGCCCTGGCCGTAGAGGATGTCGAACTCGGCCTGCTTGAAGGGCGGCGCGACCTTGTTCTTGACGATCTTGACGCGGGTGCGGTTGCCGACCGCATCGGTGCCGTCCTTGAGCGTCTCGATCCGGCGGATGTCGAGGCGCACCGAGGCGTAGAACTTGAGCGCCCGGCCACCGGTGGTGGTCTCCGGCGAGCCGAACATCACACCGATCTTCTCGCGGAGCTGGTTGATGAAGATCGCGGTGGTCTTGGACTGGTTGAGCGCGCTGGTGATCTTCCGGAGGGCCTGGCTCATCAGGCGGGCCTGGAGACCCACGTGCGAGTCACCCATCTCGCCCTCGATCTCCGCGCGCGGCACCAGGGCCGCGACGGAGTCGATGACGATGAGGTCGAGGGCGCCCGAGCGGACCAGCATGTCCACGATCTCGAGGGCCTGCTCACCGTTGTCCGGCTGGGACAGGATGAGGCTGTCGATGTCGACGCCGAGCTTCTTCGCGTACTCCGGGTCGAGGGCGTGCTCCGCGTCGATGAAGGCCACCGAGCCGCCGAGCTTCTGTGCGTTCGCCACGGCGTGCAGCGTCAGCGTCGTCTTACCGGAGGACTCCGGTCCGTACACCTCCACCACACGGCCGCGCGGCAGGCCGCCGACGCCGAGCGCGACGTCGAGCGCGGTGGACCCGGTGGGAATCACCTCGATGGGCTCGTTCGGCCGCTCGCCGAGGCGCATCACCGCGCCCTTGCCGAATTGCCGTTCAATCTGTGCGAGTGCGGCGTCCAGCGCCTTCTCGCGGTCGGTTCCTGCCATGGGTTCCACCCGATTTGCTTGAGTCGATCGCTTCACGTCAAAGACGCTAACCCCTGCCACTGACAATGGGCCTCGACGTCCTCCCGGCCTGTGGAAAACTCCGCGGTCGGGCCCGGGAAAACCCGGCCGGAACCCCATGAGAATGGATGTTCGATTTTAGTGTCAAGCGCACCACGCCGCCCCCGCGCGAGTGGGCCGGAGGGGCGGAACGGTCAGCTCCGGGGCCGGGTGCGCGGGTTGTAGGCGAGCCTGAACTGGGGAAAGCGTTCCCTTCCGGGGTCCAGCAGATCGATCAGCGCGACCAGCTGGACCTGGAGATCCGTGAGGCGGCCGACGGCCTGGGCGGTGTCGGCCGCCAGACCGTCCACGTCCGCCAGCAGATCGGTGAACCACGCGGCGAACTCCTGGTCGTGTTCCAGCTTCGAGCAGAACTCCGCGTAACCCAGGCAGCGGCGCCGGCCCGGCTCGCTGTCGGGGTGGACCATGAGCTCGCCGACGGCCCGCTGCTGGGCGCGGAACAGACGGAGCTCGTTGCTCTCCGTGTCGATCCTGGACAGACTCGCGCCGATCCGTGAGATCTGCGTCATGACCTGTGCGTTGACGCGGCTCCGGCCCAGCTCCAGGAACTGGATGTCACGGCGCAGGATCTCCACCCAGCCCAGATACTCGGCCAGCACGAACACCGTGCTGTGCCGGACGAAGTCGGCCTCGCGCGGGGTTCCCCGAATGAGGAAGCTCGTCAGGAAACCGTCGCCGCGCGCGGGATCCTGATCGGTGTCGTGGCCGTGCAGGATGTTGAACAGTCGTGTCTGCAGATCGAACGCGGCCCATGCCAGGGAGGCGCCGTACCGGTCCATGTAGTCGCGCTGCTCCCGGGACCGCAGGCGGCGCTGCTGCCAGTAGCTGAAGAGCGCGGCCGCCGCCGCACCGCAGACGGCCACGGCCGCCGATGCCAGGGACAGCCACTCCATGTTCCCCCCAGGGTCGGCACGACATCCCGCGCCTCAGCCTACGGGGGCGACCCGGCCCGCCCCGGCGGAACGAGCGCTTCAGGTGCGGCTCGGACCGGAAGGCCCCTCCGGCCCCCGCGGCTCCTCCGGCTCGCCGTCGTCCGGCTGCCCGCCCGCGTCCCGGCCGTCCTCGCCCGCGAAGGCGTTGCGCATCCGTCTCAGGCGCGTCCACAGGGGCTCGCCGCGCACTCCGGGGCGGCTGCCGTGGACGCGCGGGTCGTCCGTGACGTCGTAGCGCTTCACGTACGCGCCGAGGAACGCCTGGAGCGTGGCCACGGCCGGGATGGCGATCAGCGCGCCGACGGCGCCCATGAGCGCCGTGCCCGCGATGACCGAGCCGAACGCCACGGCGGGGTGGATGTCCACCGTCCTCGCGGTGAGCTTGGGCTGGAGCATGTAGTTCTCGAACTGCTGGTACACCACGACGAAGCCGAGCACCCAGAGCGCGTACCACGGGTCGACGGTGAAGGCGATCAGCATCGGCAGGGCGCCCGCGAGATAGGTGCCGATCGTGGGGATGAACTGGGAGACGAGCCCGACCCAGACCGCCAGCGCAGGCGCGTACGGCACGCCGAGGGCGGCGAGCAGGATGTAGTGCGCGATGCCGGAGATCAGCGCCATCAGGCCGCGCGAGTAGAGGTAGCCGCCGGTCTTGTCGACGGCGATCTCCCAGGCCCGCAGCACCTCGGCCTGACGGGCGGGGGGCAGCACGGAGCACAGCCCGCGGCGCAGCCTGGGGCCGTCCGCCGCGAAGTAGAAGGAGAACAGGAAGATCGTCAGCAGGCGGAAGAGGCCGCCGAGGACGGTCGCCGAGACGTCGAGCACACCGGTCGCGCTGTTCTGTACGTACTTCTGCAGCCAGTCGGAGTGCAGCAGGCTGTCCTGGACCTCGACGCGTGAGAGCTCCGTGTGGAAGGTCTGGTTGACCCAGTTGATCACTGAGTCGAGGTAGTCCGGGAAGTCCTCCACCATGTCGACGATCTGACCCGCGAGCATCGAGCCGAGCAGGAACACGAAGCCGGCCCCCGCGATCATCACACCGAGGAAGACCAGGAAGGTGGCGAGGCCCCGGCGCATGCCGCGGGCGGACATCCGGCTCACGGCGGGTTCGATGGCGAGCGCCAGGAAGAAGGCGATGAGCACATTGATGAGCAGCCCGATGAGCTGGTCGAATGCCCAGCTGCCGAGCCGGAAGCAGGCGTAGAGCGCGAGGGCGAGGACCATGGCACGCGGCAGCCAGGCGGGCATGCGGGCGGGCCCGCCGCCGGACGGCGGAACCGGTGGCGCGGCCGGTGGTACGGGCGGCGTGCGCGGCGGCTGGATCTGATCGGTCTCGTCTGTGGGTGCCACGGAGCAAGTCTCGCCTATGTGGGTGACAGTCCCTCGCGCACCCCGGAAGGCAGCCCTCCCGCCCCCGGCGTCAGCGCTTGTCGGCGGGGATGTCCATCGCGGCGCAGACCGCGCGCCAGACGTCCTTCGTCTCCCAGCCGGCCGCGAGCGCCTCATGGACCGTACGTCCGCCCAGCTCCGCCATCACATGGTCGCGTGCGAAGGAGTCCGCGTAGGCCGCGCCGAAGTGATCGGCCATCCGTTCCCAGAAAATCGTCAACCGCATGCCTTCAGTATCCCGCTCCTGAGAGTGCAGCCGGGCCGCATCGGCCCTGTTCGGGGGCCCGAAGCCCTACGGTCGGTCCATGGCTGCAACTGGAACAAATCCCCTCGCCCGTGCCGAGCGGTTCATCTGGCTCACGGCCCGTGTCCTCGAACAGCGGCGGTTCGCCCATCAGTATCTGAGGGGAAGCGCGGACGCGGTGGAGACGGCCCTCACCGCCTATGCCAACGAGGACGGCGGTTACGGCCACGCGCTCGAACCCGATCTGCGGGGCCCCGTCAGTCAGCCCCTGCACACCGCGCACGCGCTCAGCGTCCTCGACTCCATCGGCCGGTGCGCCGGTCTACGGGTGGAGCGGATCTGCCGGTATCTGACGGAGGTGTCCACCAAGGAGGGCGCCCTGCCCGCGCTGCTGCCCTCCCAGCGCGACTACCCGGCGGCCCCCTTCATCCCGATCGTGGACCACCCGCCGGCCGAACTGCTCGCCACCGGGCCCGTCGTCGGGCTGCTGCACCGCAATGAGGTGTGGCATGCCTGGCTCTTCCGCGCGACGGATTTCTGCTGGTCGGCGGTGGACGCCCTGGAGGCGTCGCATCCGTACGAGATCGAGGCTGCCGTCGCCTTCCTCGACGGGGTGCCGGACCGGCGCCGGGCAGAGGCCGCCGCCGAACGGCTGGGGCGGCTGGTACGCGACCAGCGGCTCGCCGTGCTCGATCCGGACCGGCGCGCGGAATACCCGGTGGCCCCCGGGTACGCACCGGGCGAGCAGCACTTCCCGTACGACTACGCCCGTACGCCCGCGTCGCTCGCCCGGCGGTGGTTCTCCGACACCGAGATGGAGCGCTCGCTCGACCATCTCGCCGCCGCGCAGGAGCCGGACGGCGGCTGGCCGGTGACCTGGCGGCAGTGGGCACCCGGGACCGCACTGGAGGGACGCCCCCTGGTCACCCTCAGGGCGCTGGAAACGCTGCGGGCGCATGGCCGCGTCCTGGCGTGAGGGCGGAAGCGGCACGGCAGGGAAGGGCGCTCCGGTAAGGGGCACGCTTCAAGGAGGCACGCCCCTTACGTTCCCGGCCGGCACACCCCTTCGCTCCGAGGGCCGAACAGCGCCTAGCCCAGCGCGCGTACCCCCGCCGTGACGGCCACGGCAACGCCCACAACCACCAGGAACGGGGCGCGCAGGACGAGGGCGAGCGCCGCGGCGGCGAGGCCCGCGCCCCTGGCGTCCAGGGTGAGGAGCCGGCCGTCGCCGAAGGTCTGCTGCGCGGTGAGCGCGGCCAGCAGGGCCACCGGAAGCAGGGCGGCGAGGCGTTGCACCAGCGGCCGTTCCAGTGCCCCGGCGGGCACCAGGAGGCCGACGAGCTTGGCGAGGTAGCAGCCGACGAAGGTCAGCGCGATGGCGATCCAGACGTTCATCGGCCGCCCTCCGCCCGGGTCGCACCGGTGTCCCCGGCCCCGGTCCGGCCCGTGCCGTCACCCTTGGCGCGCCCCACCAGGAACAGGACGACGGGCGCTGCCAGCGCGGACAGCAGCACGGGCACCCCGGCCGGCAGCACCGGCAGGAGGCCGAGGGCGAGCAGAACGGCGAGCGCCGCCGTCACGCGCTCCGTGGTGGACTTCAGCATCGGGGCGAGCAGCGCGAGGAAAACGGCCGGGCCGGCCGCGTCGAGCCCCCAGGCTTCGGTGTCGCCGAGCGCCTCGGCGCCCATGGCGCCCACCAGGGTGGTCAGGTTCCACAGCACGTAGAGCGTGAGCCCGGTGACGGTGAAGCCGAGCCGCGCGGCCCGCCGGGTGGGCTGGGGCAGCGTCACGGCGGTCGTCTCGTCGATGACCCACTGGGCGGCGAGCGGACGCACGGCGCGCGGCAGCGCGAGGAGCTGGGAGAGCCGCAGGCCGTAGAAGGCGTTGCGTACGCCGAGGAAGAAGGCCCCGGCGGCCGCGGTGTACGGATTGCCGCCGGCGGCGAGCGCGCCGACCAGGGCGAACTGGGAGGCGCCGGTGAAGACGAGCAGGCTGAGCGCGCACGTCTGGAGCAGGCTCAGGCCGGAGCCGGCCGAGGTGACTCCGAAGGCGAAGCCGGAGAGTCCGACGGCTATGCCGACGCCGAGCGCGTCGCGTACGACGGCCGAGTCCGGCTTGGTCCCGGCGGCACATGTGCTGCCGTCCGGCGGTTCGGCGGTGGTGCGGGTGGGTGCTGTCTGTTTGGCCACGTTCAGCACGCTACCGGGGCCGTTCCGGGCCGGTCTTGTACGTTCTTGCACGTTCGCGCTGGTAGGCGCCGGGGGTCACTCCCACGATCCGGGTGAAGTGACGGTGGAGATGCGGCTGGTCGGTGAAGCCGACTTCCGTCGCCGCGACCGAGGGAGCCGTGCCCGCGTCGAGCATCCGGCGCGCACGCCGCACCCGGGCGTCGGTGAGCCAGGTGTGCGGAGGCATGCCGTACTGCTTCTTGAACGCGCGCAGCAGCGCGAACGGGCTCGTGCCCAGTTCGGCGGCCAGCGCCTCCAGGGTCGGCGGTTCGGCCATCCGGGATTCCAGGAGGGCCCGGGCGCGCGCCGCGTCACGGGCTCCGGCGGCGCGCGGGGCCGAGACGGGAAAGGCGGTGCCGTGCCGGGCGAGCAGGCGGGTGACGACGATCCGCAGCACGCTGTCGGCGGCCAGGGCGTTGCCCTCCTCGGCCGCCCGGTGGACCTCGGCTATCAGCCGGGCCGCGCACGGATCGGTTACCCCGGTTTCGGCGAAGCCGACGGTGCCGCGCAGGCGCGTCGTATCGGCCGCGATGTCGCTGATGACCTGCGCGGACGGGTAGAGCGTGTCGTACGCCCAGCCTTCGGGGACACCGGCGCGGGCGCTGTGCGGCACCTCCGGGTTGATCATGACGACGGTCCCCGGCCCCGCGTGCAGGGTTCCCGACGGCATCCCGATGTCCTCGACGCCGTGGCTCACCGTGGCGACGACATAGCCCTCGTGGCTGTGGCGCGGGAAGGTGTGCCGGATGTAGCGGGCCCGCAGCAGGTCGAGGTCGGGCAGCTCCGCGTAACTCCAGTGCCGCGCCCACTCCCCCGGTTGCTGTGCTCCTGCCATGGTGGGATTCTCCCAGCTCGCGGGCGGTCGGGCCGCCGGTCCCCCGGCCCGCCCCGCGGTTGCCGGGGCCGTTGTCAGTGGCGGGGTGCACGATGGGGGACATGACCGGCTCCGCACTCGATTCCTTCTCCCCCGCGACCCGCAGTTGGTTCACGGGGGCGTTCAGCGCGCCGACCGCCGCGCAGGAGGGCGCCTGGCGGGCGATCGGCGAGGGATCGGACGTGCTGGTCGTCGCCCCGACCGGGTCGGGCAAGACGTTGGCCGCCTTCCTCGCCGCCCTGGACCGGCTGGCGGCGGTTCCCCCTCCGGCGGAGGCGAAGAAGCGCTGCCGCGTGCTGTACGTGTCGCCGCTCAAGGCGCTCGCGGTCGACGTCGAGCGCAATCTGCGCTCACCCCTGACCGGCATCCGCCAGGAGTCGGTGCGCCAGGGCCTGCCCGAGCCCGAGGTCCGGGTGGGCATCCGGTCGGGCGACACCCCGGCCGCCGAGCGCCGCTCGATGGCGACCCGGCCGCCGGACATCCTGATCACGACGCCCGAGTCGCTGTTCCTGATGCTGACCTCATCGGCCCGCGAGGCCCTGTCGGGCGTCGAGACGGTGATCCTGGACGAGGTGCACGCGGTCGCGGGCACCAAGCGCGGCGCCCATCTCTCCGTATCGCTGGAGCGCCTGGACGAGCTGCTGCCGCGGCCGGCCCGGCGCATCGGTCTGTCAGCCACCGTCCGGCCGGTGGACGAGGTGGCGCGCTTCCTGTCGCCCCGGCGCAAGGTGGAGATCGTCCAGCCGCCGTCCAGCAAGCGGTTCGACCTGTCGGTGGTGGTGCCCGTCGAGGATCTGGGCGAGCTGGGCGGCTCCCCCGCCACCGACGACACCTCGGGACAGGCCGAGAAGCCGTCGATCTGGCCGCATGTGGAGGAGCGGATCGCCGACCTCGTCCAAGCGCACCGCTCCACGATCGTCTTCGCCAACTCCCGCCGCCTCGCCGAGCGCCTGTGCAACCGGCTCAACGAGATCGCGTACGAGAGGGCCACCGGCGAGACCATGCCGGAGGCCCACTCCCCCGCCGAGATCATGGCGGAGTCCGGCGCGGCCAAGGGCGCCCCCGCCCTGCTCGCCCGGGCCCACCACGGATCGGTCTCCAAGGAGCAGCGGGCCCAGGTCGAGGAGGACCTGAAGGCGGGAAGGCTGCCCGCGGTGGTCGCCACCTCCAGCCTGGAGCTGGGCATCGACATGGGCGCGGTCGACCTGGTGATCCAGGTCGAGTCGCCGCCCTCGGTCGCCTCCGGCCTCCAGCGGGTCGGCCGCGCCGGCCACCAGGTGGGCGCGGTCTCCACCGGTGTCGTCTTCCCGAAGTACCGCGGGGACCTGGTGCAGGCGGCCGTGGTCACCGAACGGATGCGGACGGGCTCGATCGAGGCGCTGCGCGTCCCGTCCAATCCGCTGGACGTGCTGGCCCAGCAGCTGGTCGCGATGGTCGCGCTGGACAGCTGGCAGGTGGACGACCTGCTCGCGGTGGTCCGCCGGGCCGCCCCCTTCGCCTCGCTGCCCGAGTCGGCGTTCACCGCCGTCCTCGACATGCTCGCGGGCCGCTATCCGTCCGACGCCTTCGCGGAGCTGCGGCCCCGGGTGGTCTGGGACCGCGTCGCCGGTACGGTCACGGGCCGGCCCGGTGCGCAGCGCCTCGCGGTCACCTCGGGCGGGACCATCCCGGACCGGGGCCTCTTCGGGGTGTTCCTCGCCGGGTCGGACCCCAAGAAGGGCGGTGGCCGGGTCGGTGAGCTGGACGAGGAGATGGTCTACGAGTCCCGGGTCGGCGATGTCTTCACGCTGGGCACGACGTCCTGGCGGATCGAGGACATCACCCGGGACCGGGTCCTGGTCTCCCCCGCGCCCGGGGTGCCCGGGCGGCTGCCGTTCTGGAAGGGGGATCAGCTGGGCCGCCCGCTGGAGCTGGGCCGCGCCCTGGGGGCCTTTCTGCGCGAGCTCGGCGGGCTCTCCCCCGAGGATGCCCGGGACCGCCTGCTCTCGGCGGGGCTGGACACCTGGGCCGTCGACAACGTCCTGGCGTATCTGGACGAGCAGCGCCGGGCCTGCGGTCATGTCCCGGACGACCGGACCATCCTGGTCGAGCGCTTCCGGGACGAGCTGGGCGACTGGCGGGTCGTCGTGCACTCCCCGTTCGGCGCGCAGGTGCACGCCCCGTGGGCGCTGGCGCTGAGCGCCCGCCTCGCCGAGCGGTACGGGATGGACGCCCAGGTCATGCATGCCGACGACGGCATCGTGCTGCGGCTGCCGGACGCCGACATGATGGGCCTGGACCTCCTGGACTTCGATCCGGCGCAGGACCCGGCTGAGGAGTCCGGCCAGGGCCCATCCGCACCGCTCGCCCCGGCCAACACCGCCTTCGACAGCGACCAGCCCCCGGTCGGCGCCGCGGATGTGGCCTTCGACAAGGGCGAGATCGCGCAGATCGTCACCGACCAGGTCGGCGGCTCCGCCCTGTTCGCCTCGCGGTTCCGCGAATGCGCGGCCCGGGCGCTCCTGCTTCCCCGCCGCAGTCCCGGCAAACGCACCCCGCTCTGGCAGCAGCGCCAGCGCGCCGCGCAGCTCCTCCAGGTCGCCTCCGAGTTCGGCTCCTTCCCCATCGTTCTCGAAGCGGTCCGCGAATGCCTCCAGGACGTCTTCGACGTCCCGGGGCTCACGGAGGTGATGGGCGACCTGGAGGCCCGGCGCATCCGTCTGGTCGAAGTCACCACCCCGGAGCCCTCCCCGTTCGCCCGCTCCCTCCTGTTCGGCTACGTCGCCCAGTTCCTGTACGAGGGCGACTCGCCGCTCGCCGAACGGCGGGCCGCCGCGCTCTCCCTGGACTCCCGGCTCCTCGCCGAGCTGCTGGGCAGGGCGGAGCTCCGCGAACTGCTCGACGCCGATGTGCTGACCGAGCTGGAGCGCGAGCTCCAGTGGCTGGCGGACGACCGCCGGGTCAAGGACGCCGAGGGCGTCGCGGACCTGCTGCGGGTGCTCGGCCCCCTCACCGACGAGGAGCTGGCCGAGCGCGGGGCCCAGCCCGGCTGGGCGGAGCAGCTCGAGTCCGCCCGCCGCGCCATCCGCGTCCGGATCGCCGGAGCGGCCCACTGGGCGGCGATCGAGGACGCGGGCCGGCTGCGCGACGCCCTGGGCACGGCGCTCCCGGTCGGCGTGCCCGAAGCGTTCACCGAGCCCGTGAAGGACCCCCTCGGCGACCTCCTCGCCCGGTACGCCCGTACGCACGGCCCGTTCACCTCCACCGGAGCGGCGGCCCGGTTCGGCCTCGGCACGGCCGTCACCGACGGGGCGCTGCAACGGCTCGCGGCGTCGGGCCGCATCGTCCAGGGCGAGTTCCACCCCGCCGGCATCGGCCAGGAGTGGTGCGACGCCACGGTGCTGCGACGGCTGCGGCGGCGTTCGCTGGCCGCCCTCCGCCATGAGCTGGAGCCGGTCCCGCCCGCCGCCCTGGCCGGGTTCCTGCCGCAATGGCAGCATCTCGGCGGCAACAGCCTGCGCGGCATCGACGGACTGGCCCGAGCCGTCGAGCAGCTTCAGGGGGCGCCCGTCCCCGCCTCCGCGCTGGAACGGCTCGTCCTGCCCGGCCGGGTCACCGGCTACACCCCCGCGCTCCTGGACGAGCTGACCACCACCGGCGAGGTCGTCTGGGCCGGTGCGGGGGCCCTGCCGGGGAAGGACGGCTGGATCTCCCTCTACCTCGCCGACAGCGCCCCGCTGCTCCTCCCGCCGCCGCGCCCCTTGGAGCTCAGCGCGCTGCACGAGTCCGTGCTGACCGCGCTCGGCGGCGGCTACGGCCTGTTCTTCCGCCAGATCGCCGATCAGGTCCGCGCCACCACCCACCCCGACTGCACCGATCCGCAATTGGCGGACGCCCTGTGGGACCTCGCCTGGTCCGGCCGTCTGACCAACGACACCCTCGCGCCGCTGCGCTCCCTCCTGGGCTCGGGCCGCACGGCGGGCTCGACCGCGCACCGTGCCCGGCGGAATGTGCCGCGCGGCCGTTACGGCACCCTCACCGCCGCCGCCCGCCCGGCCTCACGCACCGGGCCGCCCACGGTCTCCGGCCGCTGGTCCCTGCTGCCGGCGCTGGAACCGGAGCCCACGCACCGCGCGCACGCCCTGGCGCGCACGCTGCTCGACCGCCACGGGGTGGTGACCCGGGGCGCGGTGCAGGCCGAGGGCGTCGAGGGCGGCTTCTCGGCGGCGTACCGGGTGCTGTCGGCCTTCGAGGACAACGGGCAGGCGCGCCGGGGGTACGTCGTGGAGGGGCTGGGGGCCGCCCAGTTCGCGATGGACGGCGCGGTCGACCGGCTCCGCGCGGTGTCCACGGCCCGGGACCGTACGGAGCCGGGCGCCGCACCCCGCGCCCTCGTCCTGGCGGCGGCCGACCCGGCCAACGCGTACGGCGCTGCCCTGCCGTGGCCGGAGCCGCCGGACGGGGCCGGGCACAAGCCGGGCCGCAAGGCGGGCTCGCTCGTGGTCCTGGTCGACGGTGAGCTGACGCTGTACATGGAGCGTGGCGGCAAGACGCTGCTGGCCTGGCCGACCGATCCGGACGACCCCGCGCTCCGGGCGGCGGCCGGCGCCCTGGCCTCGGCCGCTCGCGCCGGGGCCCTCGGCACGGTGACCGTGGAGCGCACGAATGGCGCCTCGTCCCTGACCTCGCCCCTGGGGCGCACGCTGGAGGCGGCCGGCTTCCTCGCCACTCCGAGGGGCCTGCGCCTGCGCGCGGCGTAAGGCGGGCAACGGCGACCGGGGCCGGGGCGCGCACGCTCCGGCGAACGCATCATGGAGGCATGCCCGAAGGAGACACCGTCCTGCAGACCGCCGCGCGGCTGCGGCACGCGCTGGCCGGACAGATCCTCACCACGTCCGACCTGCGCGTCCCCCGGTTCGCCACCGCCGACCTCACGGGCCGGACGGTGCTGGACGTCACCGCCCGGGGCAAGCACCTGCTGACCCGGATCGAGGGCGGTCTCACCCTGCACAGTCACCTCAGAATGGACGGCGCCTGGCGGATCTACGCCCCGGGCGAGCGCTGGCGCGGCGGCCCCGCCCACCAGATCCGTGCCGTCCTGGGCAACACGGCCCACACCGCCGTGGGCTACCGGCTCCCGGTCCTGGAGCTGATGCGCACCCAGGACGAGGAGCAGGCGGTCGGCCACCTCGGCCCCGATCTGCTCGGGCCGGACTGGGACGCCGACACGGCGCTGCGGAACCTCCTGAGCGACCCCGCCCGCCCGCTCGGCGAAGCCCTGCTCGACCAGCGCAACCTGGCCGGCATCGGAAACATCTACAAGGCGGAGCTCTGCTTCCTGGCGCGGGCCACCCCGTGGCTCCCCATCGGCGAGCTGCCCGGCCGGACGGCCACCCTGCTGGTCAGCACGGCGCACCAGCTGCTCGACGCCAACCGCGACCGCCCGAACCGCGTCACGACGGCCGGCGGCCGTTCCCGTACCGTCGCGAGCGCCGCCGCCCGGGCGCGCAGGCCGAGCGAGAACCTCTGGGTCTACGGCCGGGCGCACCGCCCCTGTCTGCGCTGCGGAACGCCGATCCGGGCGGCCGAGCAGGACGACCGCCCCGCCTACTGGTGTCCCGGCTGCCAGACCGGCCCGGGGCCCACCTGACGTACCCCGGCGCTCCGCGCGCGGCCGGGAGCGGCGGCCCCGGCTCCTACCTGACCACCCACCGCCGCCACGCGTGCGCCCGCCTCCGGGCCCAGGCCGTACCGCGCCGCAGGAGTCCCGTACCCGCATCGAAGATGCCGAGGGGTCTGGCCGTCGCGGCCACGTGCACCGGCAGGAGGCTGAGTCCCCAGCCACCCGCCGCCACCGCTCCCTCGACCACCCCGGCGTGCGCCGGGGCCAGCACCAGCCGCAGCACGGCCCACCACCACACACCGCAGAGAACGAGCGCCGGCACCCATCGCCGTACCATGGCTGCCTCCTCCGGCTTGATCCAAACGAAGGACCCTAGTCGCGCCCGTTCCGCCGGGGCGAGAGCGCACCGTTGCACCCCCGGCGCGCGCGGGGCGGGTCGCACAACCCCGCCCGGCACCGGCCCCTCTCAGCGCGGAGCCCCCACCGCGCGGGTGGGGGCTCGCCGAGGGCGGGTCAGTCCTTGTCGTTCTTGAGGGAGTCCTTGACGCCGTCCGCCCGGTCGCGGGCGCCGTCCATGGCGTCCTTGGCCTTGCCCTTGGTCTGGTCCGCCTTGCCCTCGGCCTCCTTGCGACGGTCGCCGGTCATCTTGCCCATGGCTTCCTTCGCCTTGCCGGTGACCTTGTCCTTGGCGCCTTCGTTCATGATGCTCTTACCTCCGTTGGAGAAATCCGGTGAGTGACGGCGTGCGATCAGGCGCTTTCGGCCTGGAACATCCACGCGTGCTTCTCGAGGTCGGCGGTCAGCGTGATCAGGATGTCCTGGCTGACCGGGTCCGGAGTCTCGGTCACCTCGATGCGCTCGCGCATCCGCCCGATCACCACGCCGAGGGCGTCGACCAGGGTCTTCACCGCGTCCACGTCCTTGATCCAGCCCTCGGGCACGGAGGCGATGGCCGTGCTCTTGGCGATCGTCGCGGCTCGGCCGTCCGGGTTGACGCCGATGGCGGACGCCCGCTCCGCGACGGTGTCGGAGTGCTGGCGAGCCGTGTCCACGACATCGTCGAGCTGGAGGTGCACGGACCTGAACCGCGGCCCGACCACGTTCCAGTGGACCTGCTTGGCCACCAGAGAAAGGTCGAGGAGATCCACCAGAGCGCCCTGCAGGGCCTCTCCGACGGTCTTGAGGTCGGTCTCGGACAGTGGGCTCTTCACCACAGACATGCACGTCTCCGATCTGGAATCCGTTCCGTTCAGCACCACCCACGATGGCACAAACGAAGCAAAACGGTCATTCGAGGAAGCTTCCGAAGAATCCACCCCGTGCCTGCGGGACGGGTTCCTCGGCCTCTCATCCACGCACCTGCCCCCCATCGCCCCGCTGACACGTTCGCCAGTGGACCAAAACCGCACGTAGGCACACGAAAGCCCCGGCTCTCCCCGCAGAGGGGGGAGAACCGGGGCTCCGGCTTCACACCGAACCGATCGGTCAGGCGGCGACTACGTCCACCGCTTCCGCGGGTGCCTTGATGGTCACCCGCCCCGTCGGTACACCCGCCACCGAGGTAACGGAGACGGAGTTGAGCATGGGGCGCACCGGTACAGGTACCGGATCGCTGGCTGCTGCCGACTCGGCCAGTTCGGCCAGGGACAGCTCATCGCTCACTTCACGCATGAGCTCGGACATCCGTACGTCAAGCGCGTCGCAAATGGCGGAGAGCAGTTCGGAGGATGCCTCCTTCTGCCCCCGCTCCACCTCGGAGAGATAGCCGAGCGAAACTCGGGCGGACGAGGAGACTTCGCGCAGAGTACGGCCTTGGCGCTGGCGCTGCCGACGCAGCACGTCACCCAGCAGGCGACGGAGCAGAATCATCGGTGGCTCCCTCCTCGGACCGCGTAGCCGCATCCTTCACGCCCCACCGTACCGCCTAGCGCTGCGGCCGTGCGGGGAGCGATGTCGTGTTCACTCAGGGCTGCAAACATCAATTCCCCCCGTTCTCTTCCGTATCCTGTGCGCTCGCATTCTCGTGGAGTTCGCCTGAGAGCAGGTCGAGCGCGCTTCGTACGCTCTTCTTACGGATGTCCGCCCGGTCGCCGTTCAACCGCAGCACGGACACTTTCTCGGTGCCGTCCGGGCCGCTGACCGCGACGAAGACCGTTCCGACGGGCCGGCCGTCCTGTGGTTCGGGGCCGGCGACGCCGGTGGTCGCCACTCCCCAGTCTGCGCCCAGAGCCCGCCGTACGCCTGTCGCCATCTGACGGGCGACGTCCGCGTCGACCGCTCCGCGCTCCGCGAGGAGACCGGCGTCCACCCCCAGGACTTCACTCTTGAGGGGGGTTGCGTAGGCCGTCACCGAGCCCCTGAAGGCTTGGGAGGCGCCCGGTACGGACGTGAGTTCGGCCGCGACCAGGCCGCCGGTCAGCGACTCCGCGACGGCGAGGGTCTCCCCCCGTTCGACGAGCAGTCGCAGCACCCGGCCCGCCGCAGTCACCGCTCGGCCTCCGCGGACCCCCGCGCCCCCGCCGACTCGGCAACCGTGCCGGGCTCATCGGACGAGCCCCGGGGCGCTTCCGCGGCCTGAGGCTCTTCCCCGGCCGCCCGCTCCGCCGCGAGGCCCTGGCGCCGCAGCACGACGGCCTGGCGGACGTAGTCGAGACCGGTGACGACCGTCAATACGACGGCCAACGCCATCACCCAGAAGCGCAGCGTCGCCAGTGGACCGGTCAGCGCCAGGACGTACATCCCGACGGCCGTCCCCTGCGCCAGCGTCTTCATCTTGCCGCCGCGGCTGGCCGGAATGACCCCGTGCCGGATCACCCAGAACCGCATCAGCGTGATGCCCAGCTCGCGGAAGAGGATCACGCCCGTGACCCACCAGGGCAGATCGCCCAGGTACGACAGACAGATCAGCGCCGCGCCCATGATCGCCTTGTCGGCGATCGGGTCGGCGATCTTTCCGAAGTCGGTGACCAGGTTGTACGTGCGCGCCAGATGCCCGTCGAACAGGTCGGTGATCATGGCGACGGCGAAGGCGGCCCAGGCGAAGGAGCGCCAGGCCGGGTCGTATCCGCCGTTGTGGAGCAGCAGCACCACGAAGCCGGGGACGAGCACGAGCCTGGCCATCGTCAGGAGGTTGGCGATGTTCCACAGACTGGCCTGATTGACCGCAGCGGCGCCCAGCTTTCCGCCGCGGACCGGTGTCGCGCCGGAACCGCCTGCCGCGGATGCCGGGGCTCCGGTCATCTGGCTACCTCCACAAGCTCACTGCACTCGGCGATCAGGTCCACGCCTTCGGTGCCCACGACCTTTGCCTCGACCATACGGCCCGGGACCAGGCCCTCGCGTGTGGTGAAGAGCACCTGGCCATCCGTTTCGGGCGCCTGGTGCGCGGCACGGCCGTAGGCGCGCGGCTCGTCCTCGGTGGGCTCGACGGACTCGACCAGCACCTGGAGCGTTTCGCCCATGCGCTCCTCGGCGCGCTGCGACGTCAGTTCCTCGGCGAGCTGGGAGATGTGCGCGAGGCGCTCCGCGATGACGTCGGCGTCGAGCTTGTTGTCGTAGCCGACCGCCTCCGTGCCCTCTTCGTCGGAGTAGCCGAAGACACCGATGGCGTCGAGACGGGCACCCGTGAGGAACCGTTCCAGCTCCGCGAGGTCGTCCTCGGTCTCGCCGGGGAAGCCCACGATGAAGTTGGACCGGGCTCCGGCCTGCGGTGCCTTGCCCCGGATCGTGTCCAGCAGCTCCAGGAAGCGGTCGGTGTCGCCGAAGCGGCGCATCGCCCGCAGCACGCCGGGCGCGGAGTGCTGGAAGGACAGGTCGAAGTAGGGCGCGACCTTCGGCGTCGAGGTGAGGACGTCGATCAGGCCGGGCCGCATCTCGGCGGGCTGGAGATAGCTGACGCGGATGCGCTCGATCCCGTCGACGTCCGCGAGCTCGGGAAGCAGGGTCTCCAGGAGACGGATGTCGCCGAGGTCCTTGCCGTACGAGGTGTTGTTCTCGGAGACCAGCATGACCTCCTTGACGCCCTGCTCGGCCAGCCAGCGGGTCTCGCCCAGCACGTCCGAGGGACGGCGCGAGATGAAGGAGCCGCGGAAGGACGGGATGGCGCAGAAGGAGCAGCGCCGGTCGCAGCCGGAGGCCAGCTTGACCGAGGCGACGGGGCTGGTGCCCAGCCGGCGGCGCAGGGGCGCGCGCGGCCCGGAGACCGGGGCGACGCCCTCCGGCAGGTCGGCGGGGGCGGGGGCGACCTCCTGCGCGTGGCCGGGCAGGGACACGGCGGCGTCCTGCCGCTCCGCAGGGCTGATCGGCAGCAGCTTGCGGCGGTCGCGGGGGGTGTGGGAGGCGTGGATGCCGCCGCTGAGGATGGTCTGGAGGCGGTCGGAGATGTCGGCGTAGTCGTCGAAGCCGAGGACACCGTCCGCTTCCGGCAGGGCCTCGGCGAGGTCCTTGCCGTAGCGCTCGGCCATGCAGCCGACGGCGACGACGGCCTGGGTGCGGCCGTGGTCCTTCAGATCGTTTGCTTCGAGGAGGGCGTCGACGGAGTCCTTCTTGGCGGCCTCCACGAACCCACAGGTGTTGACGACGGCGACGTCGGCATCGGAGGCATCCTCGACGAGCTCCCAGCCGTCCGCTGCCAGGCGGCCTGCGAGCTCCTCCGAGTCCACCTCGTTACGGGCGCAGCCAAGAGTGACAAGGGCGACGGTACGGCGTTCGGGCATGGACTCAAGACTACTTTGTCCCGGCACCGACCCCGCCGCGGAGGGTTGCACCGTTACCCACGGTGACAAAGACGGCGAGCGCCCGGCACGGTGGCCGGGCGCTCGCCGCGCCGCGATGTCCGAGGGTGACCGGTCAGCCGACCTCGGGGTCGCCCTTGGTGTACGAGAGGCGTTCGACCTGTCCGGGCTTGAACTGGTCCTCGACCTTCTTCCCGTTCACGAAGAGCTCGATCGAGCCCGCGTTGCCGAGGATGAGGTCGACGCGCTCCTTGTCCTGGAAGGTCTTCGACTCGCCCTGCTGGAGGGTGCCGTCGAAGAGGGCCCGGCCGTTGTGGTCCTTGGCGGAGATCCAGCTCTTGCCCTGGGTGGCGCTGAGCTTGACGGTGACCTTGTCCTGGGGCGCCGCGGCGATGGCGCTCTCGGACGGGGCCGGCTTGGGGTCGGCGGGCTTGCTGGCGGAGGGCTTCGGGGCGATCTTGTCGGAGGTCGGGCCCTCGGCGACACGGCCCGCGGTCGAGGGCTCGTCGCCGCCCTTGAAGAAGGTGAAGCCGACGAAGCCGATCACGGCGACGATCGCCGCGACCATGGCCGCCGTCCAGTTGGGCCTGCGGGGTTCGGAGCGGATGCGTTCGGCCTCGAACAGCGGCGCCGCCGGGGTGGGCGCGGGACGGCCGCCGTGCTCGGCGTCGTACTGCGCGATCAGCGGTTCCGGATCGGTGCCGACGGCACGGGCGAGCGTACGGATGTGACCGCGGGCGTACACGTCGCCGCCGCAGCGGGAGAAGTCGTCCTGCTCGATCGCGTGCACGATGGGGATGCGCACCCGGGTGGACGTGCTGATCTCTTCGACCGTGAGACCTGCGGCGAGTCGAGCCTGCTGCAGCACTCGACCGATCGAAGGCCGGTCGTCTTCGGGGGAGTTGCCGATGGACACGGGGGCGCCTTTCGAGCGTGAGCCACCTGCTGGGTGTTCAGTCTAGGGGGGGTACGAAAGGGTGGGGCAACCGGACGGGTGGACTTTGTACGCCATCAGATTCGAACAGAGCCGGTTTCGCCGGGCCGCCCCGGGGAAGGACGTTCCGTCCTTCCCTTCAACTTGACGTACGGCCCGGCGAAACGGTTGCCCGTAAAACTCTTACGAAGCGGTTTCCCCACGAATCTGTGCCAACACCCCGTCGAGCTCGTCGGGTTTCACCAGGACGTCGCGCGCCTTGGAGCCCTCGCTCGGTCCGACGATGTTGCGCGACTCCATCAGATCCATGAGCCGTCCCGCCTTGGCGAAGCCGACCCGCAGCTTGCGCTGGAGCATCGACGTCGATCCGAACTGGGTGGAGACGACCAGCTCCGCCGCCTGGCACAGCAGGTCGAGGTCGTCGCCGATGTCCTCGTCGATCTCCTTCTTCTGCTTCGTGCCGACCACCACGTCGTCGCGGAAGACCGGGGCCATCTGGTCCTTGCAGTGCTGGACGACGGCCGCCACCTCGTCCTCGGTGACGAAGGCACCCTGCATACGCGTCGGCTTGTTCGCACCCATCGGCAGGAACAGGCCGTCACCCTTCCCGATGAGCTTTTCGGCCCCGGGCTGGTCCAGGATGACGCGGCTGTCGGCGAGCGAGGAGGTGGCGAAGGCGAGCCGCGAGGGCACGTTCGCCTTGATCAGACCGGTGACGACGTCCACCGAGGGGCGCTGTGTGGCGAGCACCAGGTGGATGCCCGCGGCCCGCGCCAGCTGGGTGATGCGGACGATCGAGTCCTCGACGTCGCGCGGGGCGACCATCATCAGGTCGGCCAGCTCGTCGACGATCACCAGCAGGTACGGGTAGGGCGTGAGCTCCCGTTCGCTGCCCTCCGGCGTCTTGAGCTTGCCCGTGCGCACCGCGTGGTTGAAGTCGTCGATGTGCCGGTAGCCGAAGGCCGCGAGGTCGTCGTAGCGCAGATCCATCTCGCGTACGACCCACTGAAGTGCCTCGGCGGCCTTCTTGGGGTTGGTGATGATCGGCGTGATCAGGTGCGGGATGCCCTCGTACGCGGTGAGCTCGACCCGCTTGGGGTCGACCAGGACCATCCGGACGTCCTCCGGGGTGGCGCGCACCATGATCGAGGTGATCAGGCAGTTGATGCAGGAGGACTTGCCGGAGCCGGTCGCACCGGCCACCAGGACGTGCGGCATCTTCGCGAGGTTGGCCATCTCGTAGCCGCCCTCGACGTTCTTGCCCAGCGCGACGAGCATGGGGTGGTCGTCCTCGGCCGCGTCCGCCAGCCGCAGCACGTCACCGAGGTTGACCATCTCCCGGTCGGAGTTGGGGATCTCGATGCCGACCGCGGACTTGCCCGGAATCGGCGAGATGATGCGGACGTCGGGGCTGGCGACGGCGTACGCGATGTTCTTCGTCAGCGCCGTGATCCGCTCGACCTTCACGGCCGGGCCGAGCTCCACCTCGTACCGCGTCACCGTCGGCCCCCGGGTGAAGCCGGTGACGGCCGCGTCCACCTTGAACTCGGTGAACACGTTGGTCAGCGAGGCGACGATCGCGTCGTTGGCGGCGCTCCGGGTCTTTCCGGGACCGCCGCGCTCCAGCAGGTCGAGCGAGGGCAGCGAGTACGTGATGTCGCCGGAGAGCTGGAGCTGCTCGGCCCGGGCCGGCAGCGACTGGGCCTCGGGCGGCTCGGGGGCCGGCTTGGTCAGATCGGGTACCCCGGCCCCGGGCGTGACCTCCGCGCGCTTCCCGGCGGACTTGCCGGCCGGCTCCGCCTCCCTGGCACCCGGGACCGGCGTGCCCGCCCGCTCCCGGTCCACCGAGACGCCCTGGGTCAGGTCCGCGACGACGGGGGAGGGCGGCATGCCGTTGAGCACGGCTCCGTCGAGCGCGGCGGCAGCGGCGGCGGCGACGTCCACCGCGTCCATCGTGCGGTTCATCGCGGGCTGCACCGAGGGCCTGCGCGGCCTGCGGCGCTTGGACAGCGCCTCGGACTCCGCGAGGTCCGGGTCGTACGCGTCGGGCGCCTGGGAACGCCGGGAGCGGGGCGGCAGCGCCTCGCGCCACTGCTCGTCGTACCGCTCGTCGTCGCCCTCCTGCGTCTCGGGGTCGTACGCCGGCTCCACGATGCCCAGCTTGACGCCCAGCAGCCGCAGCCGCTGCGGGATGGCGTTCACCGGGGTCGCCGTGACGACGAGCAGCCCGAAGACGGTGAGCAGCAGGAGCAGCGGCACGGCCAGCACCTCGCCCATGGCGAAGATCAGCGGCTTGGAGGCGGCCCAGCCGATGAGGCCGCCCGCGTCCTGCATGGCCTCGGTGCCCTCGTCGCGCCCCGGCGAACCGCACGCGATGTGGACCTGACCGAGCACGCCGATGACCAGGGCGGAGAGACCGATGACGATGCGCCCGTTGGCCTCGGGCCGCTGGGGATACAGGATCAGCCGCACCGCGATGGCGCCCAGCAGTGTCGGCACGAGCAGGTCGAGCCGCCCGAACGCCCCGGTGACCAGCATCTCCACCAGGTCGCCGACGGGGCCGCGCAGATTCGACCAGGTGCCCGCGGCGACGATCAGCGCGAGGCCGAGCAGCAGCAGCGCGACGCCGTCCTTGCGGTGGGCCGGGTCGAGGCCCTTGGCGCCGCGCCCTATGCCGCGGAACATCGCGCCGACGGCGTGGGCCATGCCGAGCCAGAGGGCCCGCGCCAGCCGGTACACCCCGTTGGTGGGCGAGGGCGCCGGGCGCGGCGGGGCGGCTTTCTTCGCCGCGGTCTTCTTGGCCGGGGCCTTCTTCGCGGGCGCCTTCTTCGCTGCGGTCTTCTTGGCGGGCGCGGCTTTCTTCGCCGGACCCGGGCCACCGCCGACGCGCTTCGCGGTGCCCGCAGTGCCCTGGGAACCCTTGCCGGACGTACGTGAGGCCATGAGGCCGAGGTTACCGGTGTCCACCTCTGTGGACACCGGTGCGTGCCGGTTCACCCGTCCGTGTCGCCCTGGCCGGGCCGGAAACTGACGCGCCCTCACCGGCGGGTGCGCGCCGAAACCCCGCAGTCGTGGCTCAGTTGCCCGGGCGCGCCCGAAGACGCTCCGCACCCACGGCGGATGCGCCGCTACGAGGGAACGGCCGCGGACGTCCCGCCGGTGCCCGGCTCCAGCGCGTCGAGCGCGCGGCGCAGACCGGTCAGCTTCCGTTCGAGATGAGCGGCCGTCGCGACGGCGCCCGCGTCCGCGGACTCGTCGTCGAGCTGCTTCGACAGGGCCTCCGCCTGCTCCTCGACGGCCGCGAGCCGCGCCGAGAGCTCGGCCAGCAGACCGGCGGGCTCCTGCTCCTGCTGGGCGCTCGTCCGGCCGCCGCCCTCCAACTGGAGCCGCAGCAGCGCCGCTTGCTCCCGCAGCTGGCAGTTCTTCATGTACAGCTCCACGAAGACCGAGACCTTGGCACGCAGCACCCACGGGTCGAACGGCTTCGAGATGTAGTCCACCGCGCCGGCCGCGTAACCCCGGAAGGTGTGGTGCGGGCCGTGATTGATCGCGGTGAGAAAGATGATCGGGATGTCCCGGGTCCGTTCCCGCCGCTTGATGTGCGCGGCGGTCTCGAAACCGTCCATGCCCGGCATCTGGACGTCCAGCAGAATGACCGCGAAGTCGTCCGTGAGCAGCGCTTTGAGCGCCTCCTCCCCTGACGATGCCCGTACCAGTGTCTGATCGAGCGCGGAGAGGATGGCCTCCAGCGCGAGCAGATTCTCCGGCCGGTCATCGACCAGGAGGATCTTGGCCTTCTGCACCATGGCCCGTCCTCCTCGCCCCGGAATTGCACCGGGCGCCGCCCCGGGGGACGACTCCCTTACGCCGCCCGTCCCTGTGCCGGTCATGGTAACCGCACCCCGGCGGTCACCACACCCTGTCACCGTGATGTCACAGTGCACGTACCGGAAACGTGGCGGGAGACCAGAAGGTTCCCCGCCATCCCCGTTCCCACACCCCTTCGGACACCACCGGTCAACAAATCTTCATGGATTCTCGCAGTGTGCGCTCACTCACCCCGCACGTACTCTTCCATGACCGAAAGGAGATGGTCGGGATCGACCGGCTTGGTGACGTAGTCGGACGCACCCGATTCGAGTGCCTTCTCCTTGTCGCCCTTCATCGCCTTGGCGGTCAGGGCCACGATCGGCAGCTCCGCGAACTGCGGCATCCTGCGGATCGCCGAGGTCGTCGCGTAACCGTCCATCTCCGGCATCATGATGTCCATCAGTACGACCGTCACATCGTCATGCTGCTCCAGGACTTCGATGCCCTCGCGCCCGTTCTCGGCGTAGAGGACCGTCAGTCCGTGCTGTTCCAGCACGCTGGTGAGCGCGAAGACGTTCCGGACGTCGTCGTCCACGATGAGCACCTTCTCGCCGCCGAACCGGAACGTCCTGCGCGGCTGCTCGGGCTCCTCCTGACCGCCCACAGCCCACGCCTCCGGCTGGGCGGCCGGAGCCTCCTGCGGAACGGGGGCCGGCACCGCACGGGGCGGCAGCGCGGGCTGCTGCTGTGCGCCTCCGAGCGCCTTGCGCCGACGGCGCGGGGCGGCCTCGGCGGCGTCCGGCACGTACATCTGTCCGGCCTCCGGCGTCCGGCCGCCCTCGATCGCGCCGGTGTGGCCGTCAGGCTGCCCCGGAGCGAGCTGCGGGTAGCCCTGCGGCGGGAGTTCGCTCGGGTGCAGCGGCAGGTACAGGGTGAACGTGGAGCCGCGGCCGGGCTCGCTCGCCGCATGGATCTCGCCCCCCAGCAGCCGCGCGATCTCGCGGCTGATCGACAGGCCGAGGCCCGTGCCCCCGTACTTGCGGCTGGTCGTCCCGTCCGCCTGCTTGAACGCCTCGAAGATGACCCGCATCTTGCTGGCCGCGATCCCGATGCCGGTGTCGGTCACCGAGAAGGCGATCAGCTCGCCGTCCGCGTCCCGCAGTGAACCGGCCTCCAGCAGCTGCTCGCGGATGGCGTCCGGCACCTCCTGGCCGGCGTGCCGGATCACCAGCTCGACCGCCCCGCTGTCGGTGAACTTCACCGCGTTGGAGAGCAGGTTGCGCAGCACCTGGAGGAGCCGCTGCTCGTCCGTGTGCAGCGTGGCCGGCAGCTCCGGCGACACGCGTACGGAGAAATCCAGCCCCTTTTCCGCGGTGAGCGGCCGGAAGGTCGCCTCCACATAGTCCACGAGCTGCACCAGGGCGATCCGCGTCGGGCTGACGTCCATCTTGCCCGCCTCGACCTTCGACAGATCGAGGATGTCGTTGATCAGCTGGAGCAGGTCGGAACCGGCCCCGTGGATCGTCTCGGCGAATTCCACCTGCTTCGGCGAGAGATTGCCCTCGGCGTTGTCCGCGAGCAGCTTGGCCAGAATGAGCAGCGAGTTGAGCGGCGTACGCAGCTCGTGCGACATGTTCGCCAGGAACTCGGACTTGTAGCGCATCGAGACGGCGAGCTGTTCGGCGCGCTCCTCCAGGACCTGCCGCGCCTCCTCGATCTCCGTGTTCTTGACCTCGATGTCACGGTTCTGCCTGGCCAGCAGCTCGGCCTTCTCCTCCAGTTCGGCGTTGGACGCCTGGAGGGCCTTCTGCCGGTTCTCCAATTCCTGCGAGCGGTCGCGCAATTGCTCGGTGAGCTCCTGCGACTGTTCGAGAAGCTTCTCGGTCGTCGTGTTGACGCTGATGGTGTTGACGCTCGTGGCGATCATCTCCGCGAGCTGGTTCAGGAAGTCCCGCTGAATGTGCGTGAACGGCTGGAACGAGGCCAGTTCGATGACGCCGAGGACCTTGCCCTCGAACAGCACCGGCAGCACGATCACATGCGCGGGCGGCGCCTCACCGAGCCCGGACGAGATCTTCAGGTACCCCGGCGGAACGTTGTCCACCTGGATCGTCCGCTTCTCCTCGGCGGCCGTGCCGATGAGCGTCTCACCCGGCCGGAAGGACGTCGGCATGGAGCCGGCGGAGTAGCCGTAGCTTCCCCGCATCCGCAGCTCGTACGCCCCCTCTGCCTCGGCACCCAGCGCGTCGGTCTCGCCGGTGGGCGTCGCCAGGAAGAACGCGCCGTGCTGCGCGGAGACCACCGGGGTCAGCTCGCTCATGATCAGCGAGGCGACGTCGTCCAGGTCGCGCCGCCCCTGCATCAGACCGGAGATGCGGGCGAGGTTGCCCTTCAGCCAGTCCTGCTCCTTGTTGGTGGCGGTGGTGTCGCGCAGGTTCGCGATCATCGTGTTGATGTTGTCCTGGAGGGCCTGGATCTCGCCCGCCGCGTCCACGTCGATCTTCAGGTTCAGGTCGCCGCGCGTCACCGCCGTGGCGACGGCCGCGATGGCCCGCACCTGACGGGTCAGGTTCCCGGCCATCTCGTTCACCGACTCGGTGAGGTCGCGCCAGGTGCCGTCCACGTCACGCACCCGCGCCTGGCCGCCGAGCTGCCCCTCGGTGCCCACCTCGCGGGCGACCCGGGTCACCTGCTCGGCGAACGACGACAGCTGGTCGACCATCGTGTTGATGGTGTTCTTCAGCTCCTGGATCTCGCCGCGCGCGTCGATGTCGATCTTCTTGGTCAGGTCGCCCTTGGCGATGGCCGTCGTGACAGCGGCGATCTGACGCACCTGGCCGGTCAGGTTGGACGCCATCGAGTTCACGGACTCGGTGAGGTCCTTCCACGTACCGGAGACGCCCGGGACGCGCGCCTGGCCGCCCAGCTCGCCCTCGGTGCCCACCTCGCGGGCGACGCGGGTCACCTCGTCCGCGAAGGAGGACAGCGTCGTCACCATCGTGTTGACGGTGTCGGCCAGCTCGGCGACCTCGCCGCGCGCCTCGACGGTGACCTTCTTCGTCAGATCGCCGTTGGCGACGGCGGACGAGACCCGGGAGATGTTGCGCACCTGGCTGGTCAGGTTGTTGGCCATCAGGTTGACGTTGTCGCTGAGGTCCTTCCAGATGCCCGTCGCCCCGCGCACCCGCGCCTGGCCGCCGAGGATGCCCTCGGTGCCCACCTCGCGCGCGACGCGGGTGACCTCGTCGGCGAAGTTGAGCAGCTGGTCGACCATCGTGTTGACCGTCGTCACCAGTTCGAGGATCTCGCCCTTGGCGTCGACGGTGATCTTCTTGGACAGGTCACCGTTGGCGACCGCCGTCGTCACCTCGGCGATGTTCCGCACCTGAAGGGTGAGGTTGTTGGCCATGCCGTTGACGGACTGCGTGAGGTCCTTCCATGTACCGGAGACGCCCTGCACCTCGGCCTGACCGCCCAGAATGCCCTCGGTACCCACCTCGCGGGCCACCCGCGTCACCTGCTCCGCGAAGTTCGAGAGCTGGTCGACCATGGTGTTGAGGGTGTTCTTCAGCTCCAGGATCTCGCCGCGCGCGTCCACGTCGATCTTCTGCGACAGGTCACCGCGCGCCACCGCCGTGGCGACCTGCGCGATGTTACGGACCTGAGCGGTCAGGTTCCCCGCCATCCCGTTCACCGAGTCGGTCAGATCACGCCACACACCGGCGACGCCGGGCACCTGCGCCTGGCCGCCGAGCCGCCCGTCCGTACCCACCTCGCGGGCGACCCGGGTCACCTGCTCGGCGAAGGCGGACAGCTGGTCGACCATCGTGTTGATGGTGTTCTTCAGTTCCAGGATCTCGCCGCGCGCGTCCACGTCGATCTTCTGCGACAGGTCGCCCCGCGCCACCGCCGTGGTGACCTGTGCGATCTGACGCACTTGGGAGGTCAGGTTCCCCGCCATGAAGTTGACGGAGTCCGTGAGCTCCTTCCACGTACCGGAAACGCCGTCGACCCGCGCCTGACCGCCGAGGCGGCCCTCGGTGCCCACGTCACGCGCCATCCGCGTGACCTGGTCGGCGAACGAGGAGAGCTGCGCCACCATCGTGTTGACGGTGTTCTTGAGCTCCAGCATCTCGCCCGCGACGTCGACGGTGACCTTCTGCGACAGATCGCCGTTGGCGACCGCCGTCGTCACCTGCGCGATGTCGCGGACCTGACCCGTCAGGTTCCGGAAGGCCGTGTTCACGGAGTCCGTGAGGTCCTTCCAGGTCCCGGCGGCGCCCGGCACCTCTGCCTGCCCGCCGAGCCGGCCCTCGACGCCGACCTCCCGGGCCACCCGGGTCACTTCCGAACCGAAGGACTGCAGCTGGTCGACCATCGTGTTGACGGTGTTCTTCAGCTCCAGCATCTCGCCGGCCACGTCGACGGTGACCTTCTGCGTCATGTCACCGCTGGCCACCGCCGTCGTCACCTGCGCGATGTCCCGCACCTGGGTCGTCAGGTTCCGGAAGACCGTGTTCACCGAGTCGGTGAGGTCCTTCCAGGTCCCGGCGGCGCCCGGCACCTGCGCCTGGCCGCCGAGCAGGCCCTGCCCGCCGACCTCGCTGGCCACCCGGGTGACCTCGTCCGCGAAGGTGCGCAGCGTCTCGGTCATCTGGTTGATCGTCTCGGCGAGCTGGGCGACCTCGCCGCGCGCACTGACCTGCACCTTCTGCGACAGGTCACCGTTGGCGACCGCCGTCGTCACCTCCGCGATGCCACGCACCTGGGAGGTGAGGTTGCCGGCCATCGTGTTGACGGAGTCGGTGAGGTCCTTCCACACCCCGGCCACCCCCGGCACCACGGCCTGGCCGCCGAGCTCGCCCTCCGTACCCACCTCGCGGGCGACCCGGGTCACCTCGGAGGAGAAGGAGGACAGCTGGTCGACCATCGTGTTGACGGTGTTCTTCAGCTGAAGCATCTCGCCGGCCACATGGACGGTGACCTTCCGCGACAGGTCGCCCTTGGCCACGGCCGTCGTCACCAGCGCGATGTCGCGCACCTGTGCGGTGAGGCGGTACGCCATGGTGTTGACGGAGTCCGTGAGGTCCTTCCACGACCCGGACATCCCACGTACCTGCGCCTGGCCGCCCAGCTTGCCCTCGGTGCCCACCTCGACGGCCACCCGGGTCACCTGCTCGGTGAACGCCGACAGCTGATCGACCAGGTTGTTGACCGTACGGGCGACCTTCAGGAACTCGCCGCGCAGCGGCCGTACCGTGTCGTCCGCCGTGTGGGAGCGGAGCTCCATCCGCTGTTCGAGGTCACCGTCGGCCACCGCCGACAGCACCCGACCGACCTCCGAGACCGGACGCGCGAGATCGTCCACCAACTCGTTGGAGGCGTCGATCGCGGCGGCCCAGGACCCCTCGCAGGCGCCGGTCTCCAGGCGCTCGGTGAGCTTGCCCTCCCGCCCCACCACGCGCCGCACCCGGGCGAGCTCGCCGGTGAGGTGCACATTGCGGTCGGCGACCTCGTTGAAGACCGCGGCGAGCTCCGCCATCACGCCTTCGCCGGAGACCGTGACGCGCCTGCGGAAGTTGCCGTCGCGCATGGCGACCAGACCGGCCAGCAGTCTGTGGAGCGCCGCCGCGTCTACCTCGACGGTCCCATTGCGCTGCTTCTTCACGGCCTGCCCGCCCTTATTGCGCGTACCCGAACCCCGCGCCGCCACGTCAGACTCCACCGTGTCCCTCCCGCAGGGGTTGACCTTCTAGCTAGAACCTCGTCCGAGAGCCTGCCCAGAACTTTCACGGCTCACCGCCACAGCCCACCGTCGACGGGTGACCATGCGGACGTCAAATCGTTGAAACGTACCAGGCGGGAACCGGTCGGGGTGGAACCTCCCATGGTTGTCCCACATCCCTCCGAGGGGAACCCCATCCTGTCCGGTCATCCGCCCGTTCCCGCCCGGCCCTGTCCGAAGTCCGCCCTCGTGTACCCGGTGCGCGGGGGGAGCGTCTAGCCTGGCAGGCGAATCGAAGCGGCGAGAAACGGGCACGGACTCGGGGAAGCGACGAGACACCATATGGGGAGTGCTGTGATCACGGCGCGTGCGGCTGCCACCTTCGACCCGGTGGCGCGCTCCGTCGCGACGGCCCGTGCCTTTGTCCGTGACACCCTCCAGGGCTGGGGCTACACGGACGTCGTGGACGACGCCGTCGTCCTGACCAGCGAGCTCGTCACCAATGCCGTGATCCACGCCGGCACCGCCGCGGACGTGCTGTGCCTGCGCACGGAGGACGGCGTGCGAGTGGAGATCGCCGACCACTACCCGGAGCGGGAGATCCCGCTCCAGCCGGCCGCCCTGGATCTCGGCAGCCTCGACAGTGAGAACGGCCGCGGTCTGCTGCTGTGCGCCGCTCTCGCTTCCCGCTGGGGCGTCGAATACTCCCCCACGCGCAAACATGTCTGGTTTCAGCTCGATCTTCCTGACCGCCCGGTGGGCGTCCGCTCGGCCGGTCCCCTGCTGCCCGTGGGCCTCCTCCCGGTCACCGACGAGCGCGTCAGGGTCGCCGTCGTCCAGGTCGACAGCGAGGGTGCCGTCGCCGCGTGGAACGACGACGCCGCGTACCTCTTCGGTTACACGACGGACCAGGTCATCGGCAAGCAGCTCACCGATTTCACCGCCTGGCCGCAGACCCCGGGCACCAGCACCGGCATCGCGGACGCCCTGCGCCTCTCCCGCTGGGAGGGCAGCTACGGCATCCGGGGCGCCGATGGCCGCACCATCCCGGTCTACGGCTCCCACCTGCGCGTACGGGACCCGCAGGGCGAGCCGTCCACGGTCTGCCTGCTGGTGCGCGACTACGAGCGCGCGGTTCTCCAGACCCCTGTGCGCGCCCCGGTCTCCGACGCCTCCGAGAGCCGCCAGACGGACCCCTTCGAGGTCTTCATCGGCTCCCCCGCCCCCGACGACCTCGACGGCCTGCTCCAGCGCACCGTCGAACGGGCGCGCGACATGCTGGACGCGGACGCCGCCTTCCTGCTGCTGGCGACGGACGACGAGACCGAGCTGGAGGTGCGCGCCACGACCGGCCTGCCCTCCGCCCGCCAGCGCTTCGCCCGCGTCCCCGTCGAGGCCGGAACCGGCAGGTACGGCTCCGCCCGGATGCCCGCCGTCCACGAGGACCTGGACGCCGTCCCGGGCGCGGTTCCGCTCCTCGCCAACACCGGCATGCGCTCGGTGGTCACGGTCCCCCTGAAGGTCGAGGGGCGCCTCACGGGCTCCCTGGGCGTCGCGGCGGAGGCCGCCGGCCGCTATTCCAACGAGGAGGCGCTGCGCCTCCAGTTCGCCGCGGACCGGATCGCCCTCGCCGTCGAGTCGGCACGCCTCGGTGAGCTGGAACGGCTGCGCCGCGGCTCGCTGTCCTTCCTCGTCGAGGCGTCGGACCTGCTGGCGGGCACCCTGGACCGGGATCAGACGCTCGCCCTGATGGCACAGATGACGGTCCCGACGCTGGCGACGTGGTGCGCCGTGTACACGATCGCCGACCCGGCGTCGGACCCGGAGCTCTCCTACGTGCTGCACGAGGACGAGGAGCGCATCGACGGGCTCAAGAGCCTGCTCACCAGAATCTCCCCGCCGGAGCCCGTGCGGACCCCCGGGGCGCGCGTGTGGGCCGCTCCTTCCCAGGCCGCCCACGAGGCGGCGCTGCGGACCTCGATGCGGAGCATCGGGATCGGCGACGCGGGCGGCCTCGGCTCGACCACGCGCACGACCCTGGCGACCGCGGCGGCGGTGGGCGGCGAGACCGTCGTCCTGCCCCTGGTCGCCCGGAACCGCGTCATCGGCATGCTGACACTCGGAAAGCCGTCCGACGACCACTTCCGCCAGGAGATCCTGGAGCTGGCCGAGGACCTGTCCCGCCGGGCCGCCCTGGCCCTGGACAACGCCCGCCTCTACTCGGAGCGGACGGCGATCAGCCAGTCCCTGCAGCGCAGCCTCCTTCCGCCGGGCCTTCCCGCCGTGCCCAACGTCGAGGTGGACGTCATCTACCGCGCGGCCGGCGAGGGCAACGAGGTCGGCGGCGACTTCTACGACGTCTTCCCGATCCGGGACGGCGCGTACGGGTTCGCCATCGGAGACGTCTGCGGTACGGGGCCCGAGGCGGCGGCCGTCACGGGCCTGGCCCGGCACGCCCTGCGCCTGCTGGCCCGGGAGGGCTTCGGCGGCCCCGCGGTCCTGGAACGGCTCAACGCCGCGATCCTCGACGAGGGGACCCGCAGCCGCTTCCTCACGCTGCTCTACGGCGAGCTGTGGCCGCAGGAGGACGGCAGCGCGCTGCTGAAGGTCGTCTGCGCGGGCCACCCGCTGCCGCTGCGTCTGCGCCAGGACGGCTCGGTGGAGCCGGCGGCGGACCCGCAGCCACTGCTGGGCGTCATGGAGGACCTGGAGCTGTACGAGCAGGAGTTCACGCTGGAGCCGGGCGACGTCCTGTTGTGCGTGACGGACGGTGTGACGGAACGCCGCGAGGGCACGCGGATGCTCGGCGACGACGGCCTGGCTGACGTACTCGCCCACTGCACGGGGCTCACAGCGGGCGCCGTGGCCGCACGCATCCTCCGGGCGGTAGAGCGCTTCGCCGCCGAACCACCGTCGGACGACATGGCCATCCTGACAATGAGGGTGCCTGAACCCCAGTAGGCCCTTTCGTTCCAGCGGCGAACGAGCAGGCACATGAAGAAAGGCCCCGCCGGATGGCGGGGCCTTTCTTTTTTTCCTGAGCCCCAATGCGGAATCGAACCGCAGACCTTCTCCTTACCATGGAGACGCTCTACCGACTGAGCTATTGGGGCCTTGCTGCCCTGCGGCAACGAGCTAAAGCATACCCTGATCCAGGGGTTATGCAAAACCGCCGGGGCCGGCGAGTGCGCCGGGGCCACACAAGGCTCCCCGAGCGACCCGGGAACGCAGAAAAGCCCCGTGCCAACGGCACGGGGCTTCCCCACAATGATTGTTCGGCGGCGTCCTACTCTCCCACAGGGTCCCCCCTGCAGTACCATCGGCGCTGAAAGGCTTAGCTTC